>NZ_JBGMNJ010000006.1:0-248084 GCF_051336815.1 Pantoea sp. C2G6 | reverse complement strand
GAGCGGTAGTTCAGTTGGTTAGAATACCTGCCTGTCACGCAGGGGGTCGCGGGTTCGAGCCCCGTCCGTTCCGCCACTTAATTGGAAAGCCCTGACTTAACGGTCAGGGCTTTTTCCATTGCCGCAGCGCCATCTTATTAACGCCATACCAGCCAGATAGCGTGAGCCACTGCCGGTCAGCCATGCTCCTTTGCCAGATTAGTTTCACCATTTACCCTGAATAAACACGCCAGTTTAAGCCGGCTGACTCGCGTCACTGAGTCAATCCGGCAAAAGTACGACAGCGCCGTTTAAGCGCGGAGCCCCTGCTCTGCGACACGCCAGGGCTGTCCTGAGGTCCACTCACTGAGAAAATCGATAAAGACCCGAACGCGCTGGCTCACGCCAGTATCACTGTAATAAACTGCGTTAAAAGGCATCACGACCGGCAGCCGCTGATCTGCCATCACTTCAATCAGCGTCCCGTCGGCAATTTCACGATCGATCATGTAATCGGATAAACAGGCAATGCCGTTACCGGTAAGACTGAGCTGTTTAATCGTCTCTCCGCTGTTAGAAGAGATAGCCCAGTTAATATCGTAAAGTTCGCCACTCTGCTGAGCAATGGGCCAGCGATTCAGTCGTGGAGAATCATCAAAGCCGAGGCAGTGATGTGTCGCCAGCTCTGCTACGCTCTGTGGCGTGCCATATTCTTTAAGATAAGCCGGTGAAGCAACCAGCTTACGGAAGCTGTTAAACAGCAGCCGTGCACGCAGGGTGGAGTCGGTGAGGTTGCCGGCACGAATCGCGACATCGACTTTGCGTTCAATCAGGTTGATAAAGCTCTCTGAGGAGATCAACGAGAGCGTCACCTCAGGATAACGTGCACGAAATGGCTTAATCATCGGCATCAGCAGATGCAGAATGACCGGCGTGGCGGCATCCACCCGCAGCAATCCTTTAGGGGCCTGCAAACTTTCGATCAAATCGCTTTCCGCTGTGGTCATCTCCTGCAAAAAGCGTTGTACATGGCGGAAGTATTGTTCCCCCTCCTGCGTGAGGGCCAGCTGTCGCGTAGTCCGGGTCAGCAGGGCGATACCCAGCTTGCTCTCCAGTTTTTTTATCGTCCTGCTGACGGCAGAGTTTGCCATCTGCATCTGTTCAGCAGCGCGACTGAAACTTCCGCTTTCTACCACGCTGACGAAAACTTTAAGTTCGTCAGAAGATGCCTTCATCTCTCCTCCCTACACTAATCAACGCCCCTGCCTTATCATCCTGCTATCCGGCCGGAAATGATCTCCCAGTATAGGATCCCGCATCGGGATGACCCAGCTCTTATCCGCCTGCCTCGATTTGTTTAGCGGTCATGCAGCAACTGCTCTACTCTGGTGGAGGTGCTGAATTCCGACATTTAACGGCGTCCATTGAAACCAGGGTCTAAAATCCCTATAACAGACAAGTGTTATCTGTTTTATGAACCATCAGCCAGGCGGGAAAGTGCGCAAAAAAACTTATGCAATGCGATATGTGGCAGGACAGCCGGTGGAACAGATTTTTCCACCCGGCGCGATGCTCCATCTCGGTCAGGCACTGCCACCCGGCGCACCCTTGCCCGCAGATCCTACCCTCAAAGTCTTAGTGTGGAACATCTTCAAACAGCAGCGTGCAGACTGGATGTCGGTACTGGAAGGGTTCGGTAAGGATGCGCACCTGGTGCTGTTGCAGGAAGCGCAGACCACCCCTGAACTGGTGCAGTTTGCCACCAGTAATTATCTGGCTGCCGATCAGGTGCCCGCCTTTGTGCTGCCTCAGCACCCCTCTGGGGTGATGACGCTGGCCTCGGCGCATCCGGTCTACTGCTGCCCGCTACGGGAGCGTGAGCCACTGCTCAGGCTGTCAAAATCGGCACTGGTTACGGCATACCCTCTGCCCGCCGGAGAAATGCTGATGGTGGTGAATATCCACGCGGTTAACTTCAGCTTAGGGGTTGATGTTTACAGCAAGCAGCTGGGGCCGATAGGCGAACAGATTATGCATCATCGCGGTCCGGTGATTATGGCGGGCGATTTCAACGCCTGGAGCCGTCAGCGGATCAATGCGCTCTATCGTTTTGCGCAACAGATGCAGCTGGAAGAGGTGATGTTCACCGCTGATCACCGACGTAAAGCCTTTGGGCGTCCACTGGATTTTGTCTTTTATCGCGATCTCAGAGTGAGCGAGGCCTCAGTACTGGTAACGCAGGCGTCTGACCACAATCCTTTACTGGTGGAGTTTAATCCGACGCGCTAGCCGGATGCTACAACCGGGGAGAGGAGGGCGTAATGCACAAAAGGACGAATAAAAGAAAAAGGCTGACAATTGTCAGCCTTTTCAACGTATCAGGTATCAGGAGTGGCGTTATTATTCACAAACAGCGTTAACTTATCGCCGGGTTGAATATCTTTCGCACTATCCAGCACACTGTTCCAGCGCATCACGTCTTTGATATTGACGCCGTGATGCTGTGCAATACTGGCAAGAGAATCACCCTTACGAACGCGGTAGGTGATGCTGTTGCCGTTATCAGCCAGTCGGGTGCCGTTGGAACCAACCGTCAGAGTCTGACCCGGTCGGATGTCAGCACCGCGCAGATTGTTAACCTGCTTCAGTGTCGAGACGCTAACGCCAAGTTTTGCGGCGATACCAGAAAGCGTATCACCCCGTCGCACCTTGTAACCGCCGCTCGCGCTGGCTTTCGCTAGCTGAGTCGGCTGGACCGCTGCAATATCACCGGAAGCCAGTGAGTTTCGCAGTTTTGCGACGTTGGACTTCGGCACCATAATGTAGTGCGGTCCGTTTGGCGCTGTTGCACCGCCTTTGTAGCCGGTATTGAAGCTCTTGAGTTTCGTGAGCGACATACCCGCCATTTCAGCGGCTTGCGTCAGCTGTATCTGCTGACCCACTTCCACTCGCGCCAGGGCGCGGCTTTCGTTAGGTGTCGGCAGTTTGATACCGTAACGCTTGTTATTCTTGAGCAGCTCACTCAGGGCTAACATCTTCGGCACATACACCGTGGTTTCGCGTGGCAGCGATAAGTGCCAGAAATCAGTCGGCTTACCGCGCGCCTTATTCTGCTTAATCGCTTTGAGCACCCGTCCTTCACCACTGTTGTAAGCGGCGATGGTTAGTAACCAGTCTCCGTCAAACATGGTGTTGAGACGCTGCATCATATCCAGCGCAACTTTGGTGGACGCGACCACATCACGTCGCCCATCGTAATATTGGTTCTGTTTCAAACCATAGTTTCGACCCGTTGCTGCAACAATCTGCCAGATGCCAGCGGCATTGGCGGAGGAGGTTGCGTGAGGATCAAAAGCGCTCTCCACTATGGGTAGCAGTACCAGTTCCATCGGCATTTTACGTTTCTGTATCTGCTCGACTATCCAGTACATGTACGGCTCTGCCCGTAATGTTACATCGTGGAGATAGCTCTTATTTTTTAAAAATTTACTTTTTTGTTCGCGGATTGCCGGGTTTTCCGGTATCCCCATCTTCAACTCGTCACTAATGAAACTCCAGAGATCTGCGTCTGCTGCGAGGCCAGTTCCATCTTCCTGCCATCGCGGCGACAAAAATTCGTCTCCGTACTTTCCATTTTCACCTTGACCAGCTGAAGACAGACTCTGGGCATGCTGTTCGGGGATATTGGCGTCATTCCTTGAGGCCTGACATCCCACCAGCAAGACCGAGGCGAGTAAGATCGCTTTAGCCTTCATGTGTGTGTCAATAGTTCGCTTAAAAGACGAGCAACTATACGTGACGACTTTTCACAACACAACCCGAAAAATCAAAAAGCGTCTTTCTTCTCGCGTAGAACCGCAAATGTATGCCATAGCGGTTTATCATCGGCGTTAACGTTTAAAGCTCTTTTTAAATCAGGGTCTTGCGTACGAAGAAATAAATTTATTGACCGTTCGTGCGCCAGTTTTGTGGGCAAACTAATGCCATTTTCAGCGCGTAAGTCATTAATTTTCTGGTATTCGGCCATAATTTGCGGGTCATGAGGCAGAATAGCCGCAGCAAACTTCAGATTGGATAAAGTATATTCATGGGCGCAACAGACCAGCGTTTCCTCGGGAAGCTGGTTAAGCTTTTGAAAGGAATCATACATCTGCTCGGCAGTGCCCTCAAAAAGCCGTCCGCAACCGCCAGAGAACAGCGTATCACCACAGAAAAGATAAGGTGAGCTGTAATATGAGATATGTCCTAAAGTGTGTCCGGGAGTGTGGATCACTTCAAAGCTCAGCCCCAGAACCTCGACCCGGTCGCCTTCGCTGACCAGGGTCGTGGCCCCTTTGGCTGCGGTTTCCTGTGGACCGAAGACCTCAAGCTGCGGGAACTGCTCACAGATCGCTTTGACCCCACCGGTGTGGTCGTTATGGTGGTGCGTCAACAGAATGGCGACCGGCTGCCAGCCGTTGGCGGCAATTTTTTCCAGTACTGGCCGGGCTTCGCCGGGGTCGACAATCAGGCATTTCTCCTCATCATCGTTGAGCGTCCAGATGTAGTTGTCCTGCAACGCAGGAATACTGGTAAGATTCATCATCACCTCTCGCAGGTCGTAGGAACAGGAAGAGGGTAAAGCATGAAGCCCGCTAAAACACGCCAGACTCTCAACGCGCCGCTTTCATGGCGCGATATGCCGTGGGGAGAGTATTTCCGTGACGCGCTGACGCAGCAGCTACAGCCTTACCTTGGAAAGCTTTATGGCTTTCATATGCTTAAGCTTGGCAACCTGAGCGCAGAAATCAACACCGAAAACTGTTCTATTTCACATCAGGTCAATGTTGGCAGTGAAGGCGAGCTGCTTCAGGTGCGGGCTAACCCGCTGCAACTGCCGTTTGAATCGAAATCGATTGATGCCTGTTTACTGGCCCACACGCTGGCGTGGAGTCAGGACCCGCACCGGGTACTGCGCGAAGTCGACCGGGTATTGATCGACGATGGCTGGATGATCATCAGCGGCTTCAACCCCTTTAGTCTGCTGGGCGTCAGCAAAATGGTGCCGGGTTTAATGCGCAAAGCGCCCTGGAGCGGCCGGATGTTCAGCCAGATGCGTCTGCTCGACTGGCTGGGACTGCTCAATTACGAAGTGGTCTACCGCACGCGCTTCCAGGTGTTGCCGTGGCATCGGCAGGGCGGCAAACTGATCAGCGCCCACTTACCGGCGCTGGGGTGTCTGAATATAGTGGTGGCACGTAAGCGCACCTTCCCGCTGTTACCTACCCGGGCGAAGAAAAGCCTCAGCGGCAGCCAGATCCGCCAGACGGTCAACGCCACGCGCCAGTTCCGCCAGGCAGAGGATCAGGATTCGGTCTTATAGCCGATGTCCTCAAAGGCGGGATTTTCCGCCGCGCTGCGTGCCAGTTCGTCGCAGCGCTCGTTTTCCGGGTGCCCGGCATGGCCTTTAACCCATTCCCACTGAATCTTGTGGGTGCTGAGCGCCAGGTCGAGACGCTGCCAGAGATCGACATTCTTCACCGGTTTCTTATCGGCGGTTTTCCAGCCACGCTTTTTCCAGTTATGGATCCAGCTGGTGATCCCCTGACGGACATACTGGCTGTCGGTACTGAGCACCACATCGCACGGCTGTTTCAGCGCTTCAAGCGAGACAATCGCCGCCATCAGCTCCATGCGGTTATTGGTAGTCAGGTGATAGCCTGCGCTGAAGGTTTTCTCATGCTGACCGTAGCGTAAAATCGCCCCATAACCGCCGGGGCCGGGATTTCCAAGACAGGATCCATCGGTGAATATCTCTACCTGTTTGCGCATCTCTGGTAGACTTCCTTCTGACAAAAACGCCAAGTCTGACATAAAACGGGTCTTATGAGCACTGCAAATAACCGCCAGATCGTTCTCGATACTGAAACCACCGGCATGAACATGATCGGGGTCCATTATGAGGGGCATCGCATCATTGAAATTGGTGCGGTAGAGGTGATTAACCGTCGCCTGACCGGTAACAACTTTCATATGTATCTGAAGCCGGATCGGCTGGTGGATCCCGAAGCCTTTGGCGTACACGGGATTGCTGATGAGTTTCTGGCGGACAAGCCCGCCTTCAGCGAGATCGCCGACGAGTTTCTCGACTACATTCGCGGGGCGGAGTTAGTGATCCATAACGCGCCGTTTGACATCGGCTTTATGGATTACGAGTTTTCAAAGCTGAACCGCGGCATCGAGAAAACCGAAACCTTCTGCAAAATTACCGACAGTCTGGCGCTGGCGCGCCGCATGTTCCCCGGCAAACGCAACAGCCTTGATGCGCTTTGCTCACGTTATGAGATCGACAACAGCAAGCGAACCCTGCATGGCGCACTGCTCGATGCCGAGATCCTGGCTGAAGTCTTCCTGACCATGACCGGCGGACAGACGTCGCTCTCCTTTTTATCGGAAAGCGAAAGTGCCCGCCAGGCGCAGGGTGAGAGCGTACAGCGCATCGTGCGTCCCGCTTCCGCACTGCGGGTGGTGAGCGCCAGCGAGGCGGAGATAGCCGCCCACGAGTCGCGTCTCGATCTGGTGATGAAAAAAGGTGGCAGCTGCCTGTGGCGCGGCTGATTTTGTGGCTAAAATCAACGACAAGATGAAAAAATCAGCAAACGATTTCTTCTCCTGGAAAAAGCGTTGACGCCGCAACAGCCTGCGATTACTATGCGCCTCGTTCTCGACGGGGAACAAAGCGCGGAGCGGTAGTTCAGTTGGTTAGAATACCTGCCTGTCACGCAGGGGGTCGCGGGTTCGAGCCCCGTCCGTTCCGCCAATCTATTTAAAAAAGCCGATTCAGAAATGAATCGGCTTTTTGCTGTCTGCGCACTGGCGCGCACCTACTCCTTCTGCGCCACCACCTCGCCATGCCATTGTGCAGCGTCTCCCGCCTCGCGCTCTTCCCGGGCGATAAAACGATAGCAGCCCGCCGCCAGACCGGCCCCGATAAACCAGCTGAAGTTCGCCACCTCATGCAGGGCAGGAATAAAACTGATCACCAGACAAACCGCTACCGATGGCAGCAGCGCGCCTATCGCTTTCGGGTTGAAGCCGCCGCGATACCAGTAACGTCCCGCCGGGGTGTCGTTAAACAGATCGTCGACCGAGATGCGACCGCGCTTAATCAGGTAAAAGTCAGTCAGCAGGATACCGAACAGCGGACCGATAAAGGAGCCCAGCACATCCAGCGTGTAGTGAATCAGCTCCGGCGACTGGAACAGGTTCCACGGCGTTAACAGTACCGAGCCTACCGCGGCGATCATCCCGCCGGCCCGGAAGCTGATCTTCTGCGGTGAGCAGTTAGAGAAGTCAAACGCTGGCGAGACGAAGTTCGCCACGATATTGATGCCGATGGTGGCGGTAATCATGGTCAGCAGTCCCACGGCCACAGCAAGGTCGTTACCGACCCGGCTGACGGTCTCAATCGGATCGGTAATCATCTTGCCAAACAGCGACTGCGTACCGGAGACGATCACCACCGTCACTACGGAGAAGAGCAGGAAGTTAAACGGCAGGCCCCAGCGGTTGCCGCGCCGGATCTCACCCATGCTTTTGCCGTAGCGGGAAAAGTCACCAAAGTTGAGCAGCGGGCCGGAGAAGTAGGAGACCACCAGCGCGATAGCAGTAATCATCTGCCAGGTCTGCTCACCCGCCGTCAGCGACTTGCTGGCCAGGGTAAATGAGATGCCGCTGAAGCCAGTCTTGTATACAATCCAGCCCGCCAGCGCCAGCATCACCACATAGACCGCCGGACCGGCGACATCAATAAAGCGCTTAATGGCGCTCATGCCATGCCAGAACACCATCGCCTGCAACAGCCACATAATGCCGAAGCAGCACCAGCCCAGCAGTGAGAGGCCGAGCCAGTGCGGCACGGTCATCGAGGAGAGCGAAGGCGCAAACTTCAGCAGCACCAGCATCAGCGCATTCGCCGCCAGCCAGGTCTGGATGCCATACCAGGCGAAGGCGATCAATCCGCGGATCACCGCCGGGATATTCGCGCCAAACACCCCAAACGCCTGACGGCAGATCACCGCATAGGGCACGCCCGCCATCTGGCTCGGTTTCGCCACCAGATTGGCGCAGATCTGCACAATGCAAATGCCCACCAGCAGGCAGAGCAGCACCTGCCAGCTGGCCAGTCCCAGCGTGAAGAAGCTGGCGGCCACCACATAGCCGCCCATGCTGTGCACATCAGACATCCAGAACGAAAAAATGTTGTACCACGACCAGTTCTGATCGCGAGTCGGTGCCAGGTCGTCGTTACAGAGCCGGGGGCTGTAACCGGCGTGTGCTTCAGAGGCCGTACTGGCCACCGTTGAATGATTTGGCATGAAACCTGCTCCTCTGCCTGAGAGTGGAATGAATCATCGTGTCATCAGACATTGCAGGATTCAGGCCAGATCCGTTTCTTGTATACAAAAATTATTATTGATGTATACGATATGGACGTACAGAGAGCGATCGGAGCGGTTAATGAAGAGTAAAACAGGCCCGCAGGAGGCTATCCCGCAGCAGGATAAAGATGAGGCGATCTATCAGGCGTTAATGAACGCCATTGTTGAGCATCAGCTGCCGCCGGGCAGTAAATTGCCGGAAGAGGCGCTTTCCGGGGTGTTTGGCGTCAGCCGCACCGGCATCCGTAAAGTGCTGCAACGCCTTGCGGCGGTGCAGATGGTCACGCTGACGCCCAAACGCGGTGCACAGGTGGCGACGCCAGGCGTGGAAGAGGCGCGGGATATTTTTACAACCCGCAGTTTAATGGAGTGTGCCAACCTGCCCGCCGTCGTCGCGCATCTGCAACCGCCCCATCTGGTGGCGCTGGGGAAACTGATCGCGCAGGAGGATCAGGCGCACGCCCGTCAGGACGGTCCGGCGGCGATCCGTCTGTCGGCCGCGTTTCATATTCAGCTACAGGCGATCTCCGGCAATCAGGTGCTCACCGGCATGGTGACCAGCCTGACCCAGCGCTCATCGCTGGTCATTGCCGCCTATGGCGCGCCCTGGCAGCATGGCTGCCGCTGTAACGACCACACCCATCTGCTGGAGCTGCTTCGCCAGCGCGCCTTGCCGCCGCTGACAGCGGCCTTGCAGCAGCACTTTGAGCAGATCGTCTCCAGCCTGCACTTTGAGCGCAGCGGAGAAACCCTGCCCGACTTCGCCCGGCTGTTCGCCGCAGAGAAAGGAGCCGCCTTATGAGCCTGATTCAGGTCATCAACCCCAACACCAGCCTGGCGATGACTGAAACCATCGGTCAGGCGGCGCGCGCGGTGGCCGCACCCGGCACCGAAATCCTGGCCGTTTCGCCGTCGCATGGCGTGCCGTCGATTGAAGGGCACTTCGATGAGGCGATCGCCGCCATCGGCGTGCTGGAGCAGGTGAAACTGGGCCGGGCGCAGGGCGTCAGCGGTCATGTGATTGCCTGCTTCGGCGATCCCGGTCTGCTGGCGGCGCGTGAGCTGGCCAGCGGGCCGGTGATCGGCATCGCGGAGGCGGCGATGCACACCGCGACCCTGCTGGCGACGCGCTTCTCGATTGTCACCACGCTGCCGCGCACCCTGGTCATTGCCCGTCATCTGTTGCAGCAGTATGGCTTTAGCCATCACTGTGCGGCGCTGCACGCCATCGATCTGCCGGTGCTGGCGCTGGAAGATGGCAGCGGGCTGGCGCAGGAGAAAGTGCGTCAGCGCTGCATCCAGGCCAAACGGGAAGATGGCAGCGGCGCGATTGTGCTGGGCTGTGGCGGGATGGCGACGCTGGCCGCCTCACTTACTCAGGAGCTTGGTCTGCCGGTGATCGATGGCGTCAGCGCGGCGGTCAAAATGGTCGAGTCGCTGGTGGCGCTGGGCTTTGGCACCAGCAAGCATGGCGATCTGGCCTGGCCTTTGCAGAAACCTCTCTCTGGTGCGTTTCAGCATCTAAACTAACGGAACTCTCCCGATCCAAGACAGGAAGCGAGTAATGACTGACGCTGCTGAGAAAAAAGAGTACAGCTTTAACAAAAACTATCCGCGTGACTTAATCGGTTACGGCGCGAATCCGCCGCACGCCGCCTGGCCCGATAACGCCCGCGTCGCGGTGCAGTTTGTCCTGAACTATGAAGAGGGGGCGGAAAACAGCGTGCTGCACGGCGACGCCGGATCGGAGCAGTTCCTCTCCGACATTATCGGCGCGGCCAGCTATCCCGACCGTCACATGTCGATGGAGTCACTCTATGAATATGGCTCGCGCGCGGGCTTCTGGCGCATCCACAATGAATTCCAGAAACGCGGTCTGCCGTTAACGGTGTTCGGCGTCGCGATGGCGCTGGCGCGTCACCCGGAGATTGTCGAAGCGATCAAACAGGCGGACTACGATGTGGTCAGCCACGGCTGGCGCTGGATCCACTATCAGGGCATGGATGCGAAAACCGAACGTCAGCACATGCAGCAGGCGGTCGATGTGCTGGTCGATCTGTTCGGCAAAGCCCCGACCGGCTGGTACACCGGCCGCGACAGTCCCAACACCCGGCGGCTGGTGGTGGAGCAGGGCGGTTTCAGCTATGACAGTGACTACTATGGTGACGATCTGCCGTTCTGGACCCGCGTCACCTGCCAGGATGGCAGCGTCAAACCGCACCTGATTATCCCCTATACCCTGGAGTGCAACGACATGCGCTTCGCCTCACCGCAGGGGTTCAACACCGCCGAGCAGTTCTTCACCTATCTGCGCGACACCTTTGATGTGCTGTATCAGGAGGGGGAAACCGCGCCGAAGATGATGTCAGTCGGGATGCATTGCCGCCTGCTGGGACGGCCGGGAAAATTCCGCGCGTTGCAGAACTTCCTGGATCATATTCAGCAGCATGAGGATGTCTGGGTTTGCAGCCGCCAGCAGATTGCCGATCACTGGATTAAAACGCATCCGGCGCCAGATCTCTCCTGACCGCCGCAGCAGGCGTTGCGGACAGACTGCGGGCCGCAACGCCTGACTCGCCAGCCGGTTAACTCATCAGGCTCACCTGCGCCGCCACGATGCACCAGCCGTGCGGCATCCGCACCCAGGTCTGCTGCTGACGGCCAATCCTGTCGCTGCCGGCGCGGGTGAACTCGGTGCTACAGACCGCGTAATCTTCACCAAAAGTGGTGATCACGGTATTGCGCAGCGTCCGGTTCAGCCCGGTTGAGGGACGCGCGGCACGGAATGCGCGGATCTCATCGATGCCATATAAATTCTCGCCAGCGCCGAGACGCACGGTGCGCGGATCGTGCCAGAACAGGGCATCCAGCTCGGCCACGTCATTGCTGATCAGCGCCTGCTCGTAGCGCCAGAACTGCGCCGTCACCTCACTGACGACCTGCGGTAAATTAACGGCCTGGTTCATCGGTTCTCCCCCAGCGTGATTTGCGGCAGGGTGATGCCCTGTTGTTCCAGCGCCGCAGCGGCGCGTAACACCGCGGCTTCGTTAAACGGACGGGCGATCAGCTGCAATCCTATCGGCAGGCCGCTGCGGGTCGCCAGCGGCACGGTGCAGACCGGCAGACCGAGAAACGAAATCGGCTGCGTCAGCATCCCCATGCTCGCTTTGGCGGGTAATTCTTCCCCCTGAAGTGAAATCGTCTGCTGACCGAGGGTGATGGCGCTGCATGGGGTCGCGGGGGCGATCAGCAGATCAAAATGATCGAACAGCGGCAGCACCTGCTGCTGAAAATGGCGACGGAAGCGCTGCGCCTGCACATACCAGGCGCCTGGCATCATGGCACCGGCCAGCAACCGCTCGCGTGAGTTGGGTTCGAACTGCTCAGGCATCTGGCGCAACGCAGGCAGATAGTGATTACCGCCTTCGGCAGCGGTCATGATAAAGGCCGCCGAGCGCGCCAGGCTGGCCTCTGGCATCACCACCTCTTCCTGCGCGTTGAGCGCGGCTGCGACGACCGCCACCGCGGCGCGGGCATCGTCGTCACACCAGTGGCTAAAAAAGCCGCCCAGCACGCCACAGCGTAACCCGTCACTGCCCTGAGAGAGCTGCGGCAGCGTAGCGGAACAGGGATGGTCAGCCTGAAACGCATCGGCACGATCTCTTCCCTGCAACTGGTCGTAGACCAGCGCCAGATCCGCCACCCGCCGGGCGAAGGGGCCAATATGATCGAGGCTGGCGACAAACGGATGGCTGCCGCTGCGTGACAGCCGGCCAAAGGTTGGCTTCAGGCCAAATATCCCGCACAGCGAGGCGGGCACCCGAATTGAGCCGTTGGTGTCACTGCCCAGCGAAAAGTGGACCAGACCGGCGGCTACCGCGGCGGCCGATCCGCCCGACGAACCGCCCGCCACACGGGTCAGATCATGCGGGTTGCGCGTCGCGCCATAGTGACTGTTTTCGGTGGTAAAGCCATAGGCGTAGGCATCCATGTTCAGCATGCCCGACAGCAGCGCGCCGGACTGACGCAGTTTATCCACGGCAAACGCATCCGCCTGCGCCGCAGGCCGCTCGCTGAACAGGCTGGCCCCGGCCAGGGTGCTGTGGCCCGTCACATCAAACAGGTTTTTCACCGCGTAGGGAATGCCCGCCAGCGGTGGCAGGGGTTCGCCGCGCTGCCGCCGGGCATCAATAGTTTCAGCCTCTTTTAACATGCGTGGCCCGGTGACCTCCGTCCAGGCGTTCAGCGCCGGATTATGCTGCGCCACCGCGTTCAGCGTCTGTTCAGCGACTTCACGCGCGCTGATTTCCCCGCTCTGAATCGCCTGGCGCAGCGTCTGAATCGACATATCCGCTAATTTCATGCCTGATAGACTCCCGCGACTTCCAGCCGATCATCCAGCGGAAACGCCATCAGCGGCGTGGCCATCTCTGCGATGCGCGTCAGCTGGACCACCAGCTCAGCGCGCCGCGCCTCATCCAGTTCCAGTTGCAGCATCTGCTCCATATGGCCGATGTAGCTGGCCCAGTCGTGTTGATTCATGATTCGCTCCTGTTAAAAACCGGCGGCGCTGCCGTTACTGCGCGGATCGCTTGCGCCCTCAAACATGCCGTTGCTGTGACGCACAATAGCGCCCGCGTGGCCCACGAATTCGCTGAAGTCCGGCAGCAGTTCAACCTGATGTCCCCACTGACGCAGCTGTTCCACCGTGTCGGCGGCAAAGCGGCCCTCCAGTTTCAGCGAGTCTGACGCCTGGCCCCAGGTCCGGCCCAGCAGCCAGCGCGGCGCGCTGACCGCCTGTTGCAGCGGCAGTTTCTGAATCACATGGCGGGTAAAGATCGCCGCCTGAGTCTGTGGCTGACCATCCCCGCCCATTGAGCCATAGACCAGGGTACGGCCATCTTTCAGGCGGGCGGCGGCGGGATTGAGGGTATGAAACGGCTGTTTGCCCGGTGTCAGCGCCAGCAGATGATCGGGATCGAGACTGAACGCCGCGCCACGATTCTGCCAGGTAATGCCGGTACCGGGCAGCACCACGCCGCTGCCGAACTCGTGATAGATGCTCTGAATAAAGGAGACGGCCAGACCACTGCTGTCCATCACTCCCATCCAGACCGTATCGCCTGGCCCGCGGCCGTTGCCCCAGGGCGCGGCCTCGCCATCGGCGATCTGGCTGGCCAGCGTCGCCAGATGGTCGCCATCCAGCAGCGCCTGCAAATCTTCGGTGACGTGACGCGGGTCGGTGATGTGCTTATCACGCAGCGCAAACGCCTTTTTGGTCGCTTCGACGATGCGGTGCAGGGTCTGCGCCTCGTCAGCGTCAGCCATCGCCAGCCGGTCGGTGATGCCGAGGATCGCCAGCGACACCATGCCCTGAGTCGGCGGGGCGATATTCCAGAGATCGCCTTCGCTGTGGGAGAGGTGCAGCGGCGTGGTGCGACGGGCGCGATGCTGTTGCAGATCGGCCAGCGTCACCGGCATTCCGAGCGTCGCCATCTGGTCGGCCAGGTGGCGAGCCAGCGGACCGCGATAGAAGCTGTCGAGCCCGTGCTCCGTCAGCTGACACAGCGTCTGCGCCAGCGCGGGCTGGGTAAAACGGCTGCCCGGCTGCGGCACACCGCCATCGGGCATAAAGGTGGCGCTGAAACCGGGCTGATGCTGTAACTCATGACAGAAGGTAGTGGTCGCCGCGGTCTGGGAAGCGGTGACCGGGATGCCGTCGGCGGCGTAGCGGATCGCGTCACGCAGCAGCCGCGCCAGCGGCAGGGCGGGGGAGCCCGATTCGGCGGAAATATTCAACGCCTCCTGCCAGCCACTGACCGTACCGGCCACGGTCAGCGCCGCTTTGGGGCCGCGATGCGGGATACGCGCTTCACCGGCGTAAAACTCGCGCCGGGCCAGCGCACCGGCCGCGCCGCTGGCGTCGATAGCGATGGGATCGCCGGAGGGGGGCAGAATCAGCCAGAAGCCATCGCCGCCCAGCCCGTTCATATGCGGATAGACCACGGCAATGGTTGCCGCTGCCGCCACCATCGCTTCAATTGCGTTGCCGCCGTCGCGCAGCACCGCCAGCGCACTTTCACTCGCCAGATGGTGCGGCGCCACCGCCATCCCCTGCGGGGCCATATTACTTTGCATCATGCTTTTCTCGTTCTGATGTCGGGTGACAGAATCCATAACGTAGCAAGAGCTGTTCCAGTTTTTATTGCGACCGGACAGCACGCCGGTTAACCTGGCGTAAAATGTGCTAGCTTCAGCTGAAACAAAAGTTACAGGATCGGTTATGAAACAGCTTGATGAACGCCTCAGAACCCACTATCCCCAGCTCTCCCCGCAGGAGCAGCGCATCGCCGACTTTGTTTTCGACCATTTTGACGATCTGATCAGCTACAACAGCGCCGAGCTGGCGCGGCTCAGCGGCGTGTCGAAGGCGACAGTCAGCCGGCTGTTCAGACGTCTGGGCTATGAGAAGTACAAGGATATGCGTGATGAGTTACGCATCCTGCGTCAGAGCGGCATGCCGCTGACCGACAACCGGGATGCGGTGCAGGGCAATACCCTGCTGTCGCGCCACTACAAGCAGGAGATGGCGAATCTGACACAGTGGGTCAACAGCCTGGATACGCAGCAGTTCAGTGAGGTTATCCGGCAGCTGGCGCAGGCGCGGCGCGTTTTTATCATCGGCATGCGCAACGCCTATCCGGTGGCGCTGCATCTGCGCCAGCAACTGATGCAGGCGCGTTCCGGGGTGCAGATTCTGCCGCAGCCGGGGCAGACGCTGGCGGAAGAGTTGGTGGATATATCCCCGGATGACATGGTGGTGGTGATGGCGTTTCGCCGCCGCACCCGGATGATCCGTCCGTTGATGCAGCAGTTGCAGGCCGCGAATGTTCCGCTGCTGGCGCTGTGTGAGCCGCAGGCGCAGACCCTCATGGCGCTGGCGCGCTGGCAGCTCTGTGCGCCGCTCGACAGCGTCTCCGCCTTCGACAGCTACGGCTCCGCCATGAGCCTGGTTAACCTGATCGCCAACGCGCTGCTGCATGAAATGCTGGCGCAGGGACGCCAGCGTATTCACCAGATTGCCGACCTCTACCAGCAGCTGGACGAGCTGGAGCACCGTTAACAGGCACCCTTTTGGTGCCTTGCCCCGTTCTGGCGCACGCCGTGTCGTCGCCTGAACCTGCTGAGCAACCCTGAGTTCCGCCTATATCTTTACCACTCAATCCTTTTTTCGTCGCCGCTGCGGTTGGCACATTAGTTGCAGATTACCTGTCAAAGAATCTTTTGTTTCACGTAATCTTACCGGGGTGCATAATGAAAAAAGTTTTGATGGCGGTTGCAACAGCGGCATTGCTGATGGCACAGGCGGGCAGCGCGCTGGCCGATCAGCTCCAGGATATTCAGCAGCGCGGCGTGATCCGGGTGGCGGTGCCGCAGGATTTCCCACCGTTTGGCTCAGTCGGCACTGACCTGCAACCGCAGGGTTATGACATCGACATGGCGAAATACCTGGCAAAGCAGATGAAACTTAAGTTGCAGCTGGTGCCGGTCAGCAGCGCCAACCGCGTGCCTTACCTGCAAACCGACAAGGTCGATCTGGTGATCTCCAGCATGGGGAAAAACGCGGAGCGGGAAAAAGTGATCGACTTTACCCGCGCCTATGCGCCGTTCTTTCTTGGCGTCTTCGGACCTAAAGGCGATGAGATCAAAGCGGCAGCCAACCTGAGCGGCAAGTCGATTGGCGTCACGCGCGGCGCGGTCGAGGATATGGTGCTGAGTGAAGTGGCCCCTAAAGATGCGCAGGTGAAACGTTATGAAGATAACAACACCACGCTCTCCGCTTACCTGTCGGGACAGGTGCAGTATGTGGCCACCGGTAACCTGGTGGTCGCCGCCATTGCCCGCCAGAATCCGGCTAAAGCGCCGGTAGCGCAGTTTATGCTGAAAGATTCGCCCTGCTTTATCGGTCTGAAGAAAGATCAGCCGGCGCTGAAAGCCAGAGTGAATGAACTGATTGAGCAGGGCATTAAAGATGGCACCCTGAATAAACTGTCAGAAGAGTGGCTGAAAGCGCCGCTGCCCGCCAGCCTCGGCGCATGAGGAGCGAGTCATGACCGGGCAACTTAACTTTCCCGCCCTGTGGCCCTACTGGCCGGAGCTGCTTTCCGGCCTGTGGGTCACTATCCAGCTGACGGTGCTGGCGACCCTCGGCGGCGTGGCACTCGGCATCGCGGGCGCGGCGTTACGCAGCGGCAAACCCAGCTGGATGAGCCGGTTGTGGGGCGGCTATGTCGAGCTGATCCGTAATACGCCGTTTGTGGTGCAGCTGTTCTTTATCGTCTTTGGTCTGCCTGCGCTGGGGCTGAAACTCACCGCCGGTGAAGCGGCTCTGCTGGCGATGCTGATTAATCTCGGTGCCTACAGCACCGAGATTATCCGCGCCGGGATCCAGGTGACGCCCAAAGGGCAGTGGGAAGCGGGACGGGTGCTGGGATTAAGCCGCAGCCAGACCTTTCTGCGGGTGGTGCTGCCGCCGGCGTTGCAGCGGATTTATCCGGCGCTGGTGAGCCAGTGCATCATCGTGATGCTGGGGTCGTCGGTGGTGTCGCAGGTCTCCTATGAGGAGCTGACCTTTGCCGCCAACCTGATCCAGTCGCGCACCTTCTTAAGTTTCGAGGTCTATCTGGTGACCACGCTGATCTATCTGGCGTTGTCGATCGCGATGCGCCAGCTGCTGCTGGCGATAGGCCGTAAATGGTTTGGAGTGCAGCCATCATGATGACGACCTTTACCGACTGGGACATCCTGCGCAATCTGCTGCTGGCGGCGCGCTGGACCCTGTTGCTGTCGCTGGTGGCCTTTGTTGGCGGAACGCTGGTGACGCTGCCGCTGCTGTTTTTGCGTCTGCTGCAACGAAAGTGGCTGACGCGCGTTATTCGCGGCTACACCGCGCTGTTTCAGGGCACGCCGCTGCTGATGCAGCTCTTTCTGGCCTTTTTTGGCGTCGGGCTGTTTGGCATTGATGTCGCTCCCTGGACCGCCGCCTCGCTGGCGCTGACCTTCTACACCAGCGCCTTTCTGATCGACATCTGGTACGGCAGCATCCGCGCCCTGCCGAAAGGGCAGTGGGAAGCGTCGCGCTGTCTCGGCCTGACCTTCGGCCAGACGCTGTGGCGCGTGGTGGCACCCCAGGCGATCCGCATCGGTATCGCCCCGACGGTGGGCTTCGCCGTGCAGGTGATTAAAGGCACCGCGCTGGCGTCGATTATCGGTTTTATCGAGCTGACCAAAGCCGGCACCATTCTGAACAACGTCACCTATCAGCCGTTTAAGGTCTTCGGGCTGGTGGCGCTGGGCTACTTCCTGATGTGTTATCCGCTGTCGCGCTACAGCCAGTATCTGGAGAAAAAATTTAATGCCGCTCATCACCATTAATCAGGTACAAAAATATTACGGCGACAACCATGTGCTGAAAGGCGTGGATCTCGACATCGACATGGGCGAGGTGATCTCGATCATCGGCCGCAGTGGATCGGGAAAAAGCACGCTGCTGCGCTGTATGAACGGGCTGGAAGGCTATCAGGAAGGCAGCATCAAGCTCGGTGGCATGACCATTACCGACCGCGATTCGCAGGCGCGTGAGATCAGCCGCTCGGTGGGGATGGTGTTTCAGAGTTTCAACCTGTTCCCGCACATGACGGCGCTGGAGAACGTGATGCTGGCCCCGCGTCGGGTGCTGAAGAAAAGTGAGGCTGAGTGCCGGGCGCTGGCGACGCAGATGCTGGAGAAGGTCGGGCTGGGCGAGCGTCTCAACTACTATCCCGCCAGCCTCTCCGGCGGTCAGCAGCAGCGCGTGGCGATTGCGCGGGCGCTGGCGATGACGCCGAAAGTTTTACTCTGTGACGAGATTACCTCCGCGCTCGATCCTGAGCTGGTGGGCGAAGTGCTGAAAGTGCTGGAGCAGCTGGCGGCAGAAGGTATGACGCTGATCCTCGTCACCCATGAAATGAGCTTCGCCCGCGACGTGGGCGATCGTGTGGTCTTTATGCACCAGGGGCGCGTCTGGGAGCAGGGCGACAGCAAAACGCTGTTCGCCCAGCCGCAGTCACCGGAGCTGAAACAGTTTATCTCTTCGGTTCGCCTCTGACCGTTTAACAAGGAATTCATCATGGATATTACCCACTACCCGCAACTCAATCCGCCGCAGCGCCTGCTGATGGGACCGGGCCCGATTAACGCCGATCCGCGCGTGCTGCGCGCCATGTCGAGTCAGCTGCTGGGACAGTACGATCCCGCCATGACCCACTACATGAACGAGGTGATGGCGCTCTATCGCGGCGTGTTCCGCACCGAAAACCGCTGGACCCTGCTGGTCGATGGCACCTCGCGCGCCGGAATCGAAGCGATTCTGCTGTCGTCTATCCGCCCTGGCGACAAAGTGCTGGTGCCGGTCTATGGCCGCTTCGGCCATCTGCTGTGCGAAATCGCCCGCCGCTGCCGCGCTGAAGTTCACACCATCGAAGTGCCGTGGGGCGACGTCTTTACCCCTGACCAGATTGAAGACGCGATCAAAACAGTGCGGCCACGGTTGCTGCTCACGGTACAGGGCGACACCTCCACCACCATGCTGCAACCGCTGGCGGAGCTGGGGGCGATCTGCAAACGGTACGGCGTGCTGTTCTACACCGATGCCACCGCTTCGCTGGCGGGTAACGCGCTAGAAACCGACGCATGGGGACTCGATGCCGTATCCGCGGGAATGCAGAAATGCCTCGGCGGTCCCTCTGGCACCTCGCCGATCACCCTGAGCGCGGAGATGGAAGCCGTGATCCGCAAACGCAAATGCGTGGAGCAGGGGATCCGCACCGAGGCGCATCAGGATGGCGAAGAGGAGATGATCTACTCCAACTATTTTGATCTCGGCATGATCATGGATTACTGGGGACCGGAGCGGCTCAACCACCATACCGAAGCGACCAGCGCGCTGTTTGGCGCACGCGAATGCGCCCGGCTGATCCTACAGGAGGGGCTGGATAACGGCATCGCCCGCCACAAACTGCACGGCGACGCGATGCTGAAAGGCATCCAGGGGATGGGACTGGAGACCTTCGGCGACCTGAAAAACAAGATGAACAACGTGCTCGGCGTGATGATACCGACAGGGATCAATGGCGATCAGGTGCGCAAGCTGATGCTGGAAGATTTCGGCATTGAGATCGGTACCTCGTTCGGGCCGCTGCATGGCAAAGTGTGGCGCATCGGCACCATGGGCTACAACGCGCGTAAAGATTGCGTGATGCAGACCCTGTCTGCGCTGGAAACGGTACTGACTTACGTCGGTTATCGCACGCCGCAGGGCGCAGGCGCGCAGGCCGCCTGGGATCACTACGGGAGCCAGGCATGATGATGAGCGCCAGCGAAGCCCAGGCCGCCGCACAGCGCGTGATGGCGCGCTGTGATGCGCTGGCCGCGATCAGCGAAACGGCCGAGGGGCTGACGCGCGTCTACCTCTCGCCGGAACATCTGCGTGCCAACGCCTGCGTCGGGGAGTGGATGCAGGCCGCGGGCATGAGCGTGTGGCAGGATGAGGTCGGCAATATCTGCGGTCGCTACGAGGCGGCAGAGGCGGGCGCACCGGCGCTGCTGCTCGGCTCCCATCTCGACACGGTACGCAACGCCGGTCGCTACGACGGCATGTTAGGGGTGCTGAGCGCCATCGAAACCGTGCAGTGGCTGAACGAACATCAGTGCCGGTTGCCGCTGGCGATTGAGGTGATTGGTTTTGGTGACGAAGAGGGCACCCGCTTCGGCATTACGCTGCTTGGCAGCCGCGGCATCACCGGCAGCTGGCCGCAAAGCTGGGTGACGCATCCCGATGGCAATGGCATTACCGTGGCGCAGGCGATGGCGGATGTGGGTCTCGACAGTCAGCGAATCGCCGCCGCTGCCCGCCGGGTGGAGGAGATTGTCGGCTACCTTGAACTGCACATCGAACAGGGCCCCTGTCTGGAGCAGGAGGATCTGGCGCTGGGGGTGGTCACGGCGATCAACGGCGCTCGCCGTCTTAACTGTCGTTTCACCGGCGAAGCGGGCCATGCGGGCACGGTGCCGATGACCCACCGCAAAGATGCGCTGGCCGCCGCCGCCGAGTGGATGGTGTTTATCGAGCAGACCACCCGCGAGCTGGACCCGCAGCTGGTGGCGACCGTGGGGACACTGACCTGCGCGCCGGGTGCGGTGAATGTGATCCCCGGCGAGGTTCAGCTGTCGCTGGATGTGCGCGGCCCGCAGGATCATCCGCTGGAGACGCTACTCTCGAGCCTGTTAACCCAGGCTGAAGCGATTGCGCTGCGGCGCGGGCTCCGCTTTGAGTCGAACGAATATTATCGCATCGCTGCTACCGCCTGTGACTCCGCGCTGCAACAGGCGCTGAGCCACGCGGTGGAAACGGTGCAGGGGCGCAGCCTGGCGCTGCCGAGCGGGGCGGGCCATGACGCGATTGCGATTGCGGAGCGCTGGCCGGTCGGTATGCTGTTTGTGCGCAACCATCGCGGCATCAGCCACCATCCGGCAGAGTCGGTGGCGATCGCGGACGTGGCGCCCGCGCTTCAGGCCTATTTACAGGCGATTACCCTGATCGCTGAACGGAGCTGAGCATGGAGTTAACCCGCTTTAATCAGTTAGCCCCGGAGGAGGCGCAATCCGCCATCGCCCACTGTGTGGCGATCCCGCACTGGCAGCAGGCGCTGGTGGCCGCCCGGCCGTTTGACTCCAGCGCGGCGCTGCTGGCAGCGGGAGATGCGCTGGCGCGGCAGTGGCAGAGTGCGGATTTGCAGGCGGCGCTGGCGGCCCATCCGCGCATCGGCGAACGGGCCAGCGGCGCGGATAAAGAGGCTGCGCTGTCGCGCGGCGAGCAGTCCGCCATGCAGCAGGCCGATCGGGCGTTGCAGCAGGCGATGCAGCAGGGAAATCAGGCGTATGAAGCACGTTTTGGCCGGGTATTTTTGATCCGCGCCAGAGGGCGTAGCGGCGAGCAGATGCTGGCAGAGTTACAGCGCCGGTTAGAGAATGACGAGCAGAGTGAGCAGCAGGAGGCGCTGGATCAGCTGCGTGAAATCACCCTGCTACGGCTGAAGGAGACGATTCAATGAGCACCATCACCACCCATATTCTTGACACGGCGCTGGGCAAACCGGCCTGCGGCGTGGCGATTTCGCTGGAGCAGAACAGCCCGGAAGGGTGGTTTCCGGTTTCACAGGGGGAAACCGACAGCGACGGACGGCTGAAAGATCTGACCCCCGAGCCGCTGACGCCCGGCCACTATCGCCTGACCGCAGAGATTGGCGACTACTTTGCCGCCGCCGGTCGCGATGCGCTCTACGTCAGCGCGCAGATCGACTTTGTGATTGCCGAAGCGGGCAGCCACTTCCATCTGCCGTTCCTGATCTCCCCCTGGTCCTGGTCAACCTATCGCGGCAGCTGAAGGTGTCCGGCTGGCGCTGCATAGCGATACGTCAGCCGGGTAACGCGCTATAACGAAAAGCGATCGCCATCCTGCCAGGCCGGGAAGCGCTCGCGGTAAGCCTGAAGCGCCTCCAGTGACAGCTCGGCCTCCAGCCGGGCGCGCTGGTGCGGCTCAGCCGCCGCGAGGATCTCGCCCTGCGGGGAAATAATCTGGCTGTCGCCGCTGTAGTGATGCTGATTGCCATCACTGCCGACCCGGTTACAGCCCGCCACATAAGCCTGATTTTCAATCGCCCGCGCTAACAGCAGCGCCTGCCAGTGCAGGGCGCGCGGAGCGGGCCAGTTGGCGACATAGAGCGCCAGGTCGTAATCGTTACGGTTGCGGGAAAAGACCGGGAAGCGCAGGTCATAGCAGATTTGCGGCAGGATGCGCCAGCCGCGCCATTCAAACACCTGACGCTGCTCGCCGGGCAGATAGTGGTGATGCTCATCCGCCATGCGGAACAGGTGGCGCTTGTCGTAGTGATGCAGCGTGCCGTCCGGCTCCACCAGCAGAAAGCGGTTTACCGCGCCGCTGTCGGTCTGGATCGCCGCGCTGCCGCCGACTAACGCATCGGTTTTACGGGCATGCTGATGCAGCCACTCCACCACCTGCGCCTGCGGCAGCGAGCTTTTCGCCGCTTCCATCGCAAAGCCGGTGGTGAACATCTCCGGCAGTAAGATCAGATCGCGTCCGCTGAGGCCGTCCAGCTGCTGATCAAAGTGGCGCAGGTTGGCTTCACCATCCATCCAGCTCAATGTTTCCTGCAAAACGGTAATTTTTAAAGCTGACATAAGCGCTCCGCGGCGGCGTCTAACGTCGCCGGCTGTTTGGCAAAACAGAGGCGGATCAGTTTATGAGGAAAGGGATCGGCGCAGAACACCGACAGCGGTATGGCGGCGACACCTACTTCGCGGGTCAGCCACTGGCAGAAGCTGACATCATCCAGATCGGAGATGGCGCTGTAATCGAACAGCAAAAAGTAGGTGCCTTCGCACGGCAGCACCTTAAAGCGGCTGTTCTTCAGCGCCGCTGCCAGCCGATCACGCCGATCGCGATAGAAGGCGGGCAGCTCAAGATAGTGTTCCGCATGCTCACGCAGCATATCGGCAATCGCCAGTTGCGCCGGGGTATTGACCGAGAAGGTCAGGTACTGATGCACCTTGCGCAGTTCCGCACTGATCGCCGCAGGGGCGATGCAGTAGCCCACTTTCCAGCCGGTCATGTGGAAGGTCTTGCCAAACGACGACACGGCGATGGCGCGCTGACGCAGATCGGGATGTGCCAGCACGCTGGCGTGGCCCGCCTCAGCGAAGCAGATGTGCTCATAGACTTCGTCACTCAGTACATAGACCGGCCGCGCGGCGATCGCCTGCCACAGTGCGGCGTAATCCTCGCGCCGCCAGACGGTCGCCGATGGGTTGTGTGGGGTATTGAGGATCACCAGCCGGGTTTTCTCACCAACCAGCTCGCCAAACGCCTGCCAGTCGACCCGGAACGACGGCGGCTGCAACGCGATGCGTTTCAGGACGCCGCCCGACAGTTCTACTGCGGGCGCATAGCTGTCGTAGCTGGGATCAAAGCAGATCACCTCATCGCCCGGTCGCACCAGCGCGGTAATCGCGGCGTAGAGCGCCTCGGTGGCCCCGGCCGTCACGGTAATTTCGGCCTCGACATCAGGCAGATAGTCATAAAGCCGGGCGGTTTTCTCCGCAATCGCCTCGCGCAGCGGCAGGACACCGGTCATCGGCGCATACTGGTTCGCGCCCTGGCTGACGTGATACGCCAGCCGCTGTTGCAGATAGTCAGGTCCGCTAAAATCGGGAAAGCCCTGCGAAAGATTGATGGCGTTATGCTGCTGCGCCAGCGCACTCATCTGGCTGAAGATGGTGGTGCCGAGCGCGGGAAGTTTACTGTCGGGGATCAGGTTGTGCTGCGTCATGGTGTCAGGCCCTAAGCGCGAAGAGTGATGCGGTGTCACCCGGTGTTTGTGCCACTATAAACAGGATGGTAGTATTTGGCAATCAAGACGCTTAGACGGCTAAATGCGTCATGCTCCGCATCTCTTCTGCGTTGGCCGCGCTTGTCCTGCCGTCATGCTCCGCGCGTCAGCGGCGTTGGCTGCGCTTGCTTACCCCGGTCACTGACCAGTGTCAGCTCCCGGGGATAAGCGCGCTTGCCGTCTTGCTGACACACGGATCATTTGGCAGGACCCGGAGAATATGATGCAAAAGGCACACATGCTTACTGACTGTTTAACATTTTCAGGCTGTTGTACTTTTATAGCCATTACCATTATCTGAGCCACACGACATCACCTTTCACCGCAAGGAACCTTTATGTCGCAGAGTCTTCCGTTAGATCAGCTGGTCGCCGCCTGTCACTGGATTGGTGCGAAAGGCTGGGCGCCAGCCACCGGCGGCAATATGTCGGTGCGCCGCGATGAGCAGGTCTGCCTGCTGAGTGAGTCGGGAAAAGATAAAGGCACGCTGACGCGCGATGACTTTATCGAGGTTGATATTGCCACCAGCCAGTCGCTCTCCGGTCGCAAACCCTCAGCCGAAACCGCGCTGCACACCCTGATCTATCGCCTCTTCCCGGAGGCGGGCGCGGTGCTGCATACCCATACGGTGAATGCGACGGTGCTGTCGCGGGTGGAGCAGGGCGCGGCGCTGCTGCTGCACGGCTATGAGATGCAAAAATCGTTAAGCGGTCAGCACACCCATCTGGATACTGTCGCTATCCCGCTGTTCGACAACAGCCAGGATATGGCGGCACTGGCGTCAGAAATTGAAGATTATGCCGCCCGCTTTCCACTGCACTACGGCTTCCTGCTGCGCGGCCACGGTTTAACCTGCTGGGGCCGCGACGTCAGCGAAGCGCGCCGTCAGCTGGAAGGTCTGGAGTTTTTATTTGAATGTGAACGTCAACGTCGCCTGCTGGAGAAAGTATGATCCGCGCCATTGTCACTGATATTGAAGGCACCACCAGCGATATTCGCTTTGTCCACAACATCCTGTTCCCCTTTGCCCGTCAGCGGCTGGCCGCTTTTCTGGCGGAACATCAGCAGCAGCCTGAGGTGCAGGCGGCGATCCGGTCAGTACGCGAAGAGGCCGGGCAGCCCGCGGCCGATCTGACCGCGGTGACGCAGATCCTGCTGGGGTTTATGGACCAGGATCGAAAATCCACCGGCCTGAAAGCGTTGCAGGGGATGATCTGGCGCGATGGCTATCTCAACGGCAGTTTCACCGGTCATCTCTACCCCGACGTCGTGCCGGCGCTGACAAGCTGGCAGGCGCAGGGGCTTAAATTGTATGTATATTCCTCCGGCTCGGTTGCGGCGCAGAAATTGTTATTTGGCTACAGCGACGAAGGTGATATTACTGGCCTGTTCAGCGGCTATTTTGACACCCACGTCGGGGCCAAACGCGAGGTCGCGGCCTATCGCGCTATCGCCGCGCAGACAGGTCTGCCTGCGGAACAGCTGCTGTTTCTCTCCGATATTCATCAGGAGCTGGATGCGGCGGCAGAGGCTGGCTGGCAGACGGTACAACTGCTGCGTGGTGACGCGGACCCTGAAAGCCGTCACCGCCAGGTCACGGATTTTTCCCAGATTAACCCGGAGTCGATTTAAGATGAGTGCACTGACTATTTTTACCGACAGCGACGCCAGCCAGCCGATCTGGCACAGCAGCGAGCCGGAAGCGATTCGTGAACGTCTCAACGCCAAAGGGGTACGCTTTGAACGCTGGCAGGCCGATCGCGATTTGGGAGAGAACCCGGATGCGGAAACGGTGATCAACGCCTATCAGCATGCGATCGATCGGCTGGTGGCGGAGAAGGGCTATCAGAGCTGGGACGTGATTACCATGCGTGCCGATCATCCGCAGAAGACGGTGCTGCGTGAAAAGTTTCTCTCTGAACATACCCACGGCGAAGATGAGGTGCGTTTCTTTGTTGAGGGAGCCGGGCTGTTCTGCCTGCATCTGGAGGGGGAGATCCTGCAAATTCTCTGCGAAAAGAACGATCTGATCTCGGTCCCGGCCGGTACGCCACACTGGTTCGATATGGGCTCGTCGCCGCACTTCACCGCTATCCGTATTTTCGATAACCAGGAGGGCTGGGTGGCGAACTTCACTGGCGATAAGATCGCCGACGCCTATCCACGGCTGGTGTAACCGTCAGCGCCCGGCCAGCGCGGCTGGCCGGGGCTTTCACTCCGGCAGGGTAAACAGACCACTTACTGCGGCTGAAAGATCCCGGCCTGAACCTGTTCCGGGGTGACCACTCCGGTATCCAGCACCCAGCCGCTGATCAGCGCGGCAGGCGTGACATCAAACGCCGGGTTGTAAACCCTCGCCGCCTGCGGTGCCCACTCTACGCTGCCAAAACTGCCCGCCACGCCGGTCACTTCGCTGGCGGCGCGCTGCTCAATGGGGATCGCGGTGCCATCCGGGCAACTGCGATCCAGCGTGGTGTGCGGGGCCGCCACGTAAAACGGAATCTGATGATAATGGGCCAGCACCGCCAGGCTGTAGGTGCCGATCTTATTCGCCACATCGCCGTTGGCGGCAATCCGATCAGCGCCGACCCACACCGCGTCCACCTCTCCACGGGCCATCAGGCTGGCGGCCATCGAGTCGGTAATCAGGGTGTAGGGAACCGCCAGCTCACCCAGCTCCCAGGCGGTTAACCGGCCGCCCTGTAACAGCGGACGGGTTTCATCCACCCAGACATTTTTAATCAGACCCTGCTGATGGGCGCGGGCAATGACGCCGAGCGCGGTGCCGACCCCGGCTGTCGCCAGGCCGCCGGTGTTACAGTGGGTCAGCAGCTGGCTGCCCGGTTTCACCCGCGTACAGCCCGCGTCAGCGATGGCGTCACACAGCTGCTTATCTTCCTGCACCAGCCGCCAGGCTTCCTCAGCCAGCGCCGGGGCAAAGTCCGGTTGCGCCAGCGCCAGTTTCATCCGATCCAGATTGTTCATCAGATTAACGGCCGTCGGGCGGGCGGCGCGCAGGGTCTCCAGCGCCTGTGTCAGTTCCGCGCGCGGCAGCCCCTGTTCAGCCAGCAGCGCCAGCAGCAGCGAGGCGGAGAGGCCGATCAGCGGCGCACCGCGCACCCGCAGCGCATGGATATGGTCAATCAGCTGCGTGACGCTGTGCGCTGGCAGCCAGTTTTTTTGCTGCGGCAGCGCCTGCTGATCCAGGATCCAGAGCTGATTGTCACGAACCTGTAAACTGGTGGTTTGAAGTGTCTGCATTGTGGGTGAAATCCATGTTGCGTTAATGCTGCGTATTGTGCCAACATGCTGAACGGATGTATAGACGTCTGAACGGCTTATTAACCCTGGTTTATCCAGTCTCTGATTGATGAGGAACAGGCAATGTCACAATACCGTACCTTTACGGCGGCTGATGCTGTGGAGTATGCCCGACAATTTGGCGGCATTGAGGAACCTTCCACGCTGAGCAGCGCGGAAGAGATTGGTGATGGCAACCTCAACCTGGTGTTTAAAATTTATGATGACCAGGGCAATAGCCGGGTGGTGGTGAAGCAGGCGCTGCCGTATGTGCGCTGTGTGGGCGAGTCCTGGCCGCTGACGCTGGATCGGGCGCGGCTGGAAGCGCAGACGCTGGTGGAACACTACAAATATTGTCCGCAGCACACGGTGAAGATCACCCATTATGATGCGGAACTGGCGGTGATGGTGATGGAAGATCTCTCCAGTCACCGCATCTGGCGCAGTGAGCTGGTAAAGGGCGTTTACTATCCTGAGGCGGCGCAGCAGCTGGGAATTTATCTGGCGCAGACGCTGTTTCACACCTCCGATTTCATCCTGCATCCGCACCAGAAAAAAGCGGAAGTGGCGCGTTTCATTAACCCGGAAATGTGTGAAATCACCGAAGATCTCTTCTTTAACGATCCTTACACCGATCATGAGCGCAACAGCTATCCTGCGGCGCTTGAACCGCTGGTCGCCAGCCTGCGTGACGACGACGCGCTGCGTATCGCGGTGGGCGGTCTGAAACATCGCTTTTTTGCCCACGCCGAGGCGCTGCTGCATGGCGACATTCACAGCGGCTCGATTTTTGTGGCTGACGGCAGTCTGAAAGCGATCGATGCGGAGTTTGGCTATTTCGGGCCAATCGGTTTCGATGTCGGCACGGCGATAGGTAATCTGCTGATCAACTACTGCGCACTGCCGGGCCTGCTGGCGCCGCGTGAGGCGGCGGATGCCCGTGAGCAGCGCCTCAGCGATGTGCATACGCTCTGGTCGACGTTTTCCCGGCACTTCCTGGCGCTGGCGGCGGAGAAAACCCGCGATCCGGCGCTGGCTTATCCCGGCTATGCGGCGGCGTTTTTGCGTAAAGTGTGGGCCGATACCCTCGGCTACTGCGGCACGGAACTGATTCGCCGTACGGTAGGGATGTCACACGTGGCGGATATGAAGCTGATTGCCGATCCGGCGATGCGTACCGACTGCATCCGCAACGCGATTAACCTGGGACGCACGCTGATTCTGGCGGCCGATCATGTCGAAGATGGGGATGCGCTGATTGCCCGCATCCGTCAGGCGGGATAAAAAAAGCCGACGCGATGTCGGCTTTCAGGTAAATCAAAGGCTGGCTGTAAGAGTGTGCCCGCGCCGGAAATAGGGTCAGATCGGAAAGTCGCTAAAGCCATCCCTGGCTCGCTCGGCCCGCGCAATTACGCACCTCATCCCTGAGGTGCGCCCGTAAACGGGCCAACGCTTTGCGTTGTTCAAAAACGCTCCCGGCGTTTTTGTCCGTGGCACGGGATGCTTTCCTCTTCTGACCCTGTTCCCTGCGCCTTAAGCTAATCGATTGCGGTCAGTTTCACCTGGATTTGTCATTATCAGCTCTCTTTGGCCGGCGAGGCGCCGACCTCTGAAAACAGTGCTGACTCCCATCGCTTTACGTTCAGTACCCGGTGCCGACATCATATCGGCACTGAATCCTATGCTGCCTCACTCGCCCGTGACGCAGGCTGAGGCGCTTTCTCTGGCACCGGCACGGCCAGCGCATCAGGCTCAAAATCATCAACGTTAATTGAACGCAGACGGCTGGCTTCAGCCCGCTGCAACACCTCTGCTTCTTTCGCGTCAATCCAGCCCTGCTCCAGCGCCTGTTTCGCCAGCGCATCCAGACGGGTAAAGGAGAAGTGCTGTTTAGCCTGTTTGCACAAGCGGTCATGGATCACTTCTGCCGCCATCACATCCTGCAACGCCTGTTCCAGCTGACCGGCAGGGTTATGCTCACTCGGCGTCAGGTACATGCCACGGCCCAGACGGCTGCGGGTGGCTGACGGCTGTTGCAGCATTTTTGCCAGCTGATGATCGAGGCGGTCAGACGGCGCAGGGCAGTGATGACCACCTGCGAAAATGGTCATCCGCAGTGCGCCCGCCACCAGACGGTTCGGGAAGTTGCGCAGCAGATCGTCGATGGCAGCTTCCGCCTGATGCAGCGCATCCTGCACGCCCCAGTGAACCAGCGGCAGATCGGCTTCGTTGCGGCCTTCATCGTCATAGCGTTTCAGCGTCGCCGAGGCGAGGTAGAGCTGGCTCAGCACATCGCCCAGCCGCGCCGAAATACGCTCGCGACGTTTCAGGCTGCCGCCCAGCACCGCCATCGACACATCGGAGAGCAGCGCCAGGCTGGCACTGATGCGGTTGAGGTGCTGATAGTAGCGACGGGTGGCATCGCGGGTCGGGCTGGCGCTGGTGCGTCCACCGGTTAAGCCGAGCCACAGGCTGCGCATGGCGCTGCTGCCGACATGACCGATATGGCTGAACAGCGCCCGGTCAAAGGCGTTAACGTCATTGCTGGCGGCCGCCGCCATCTCCTGAAGCACATAAGGATGGCAACGAATCGCCCCCTGGCCAAAGATAATCATGCTGCGGGTCAGGATGTTGGCCCCTTCCACGGTGATGGCGATCGGGGCACCCTGATAGGCGCGCGCCAGGAAGTTGCTGTTGCCAAGCATAATCCCTTTGCCGCCGGCAATATCCATGGCGTCGATAATCGCGCGCTGACCGCGATGGGTGCAGTGATATTTCACAATCGCCGACAGTACCGCCGGTTTTTCACCCTGCATAATACCGGCGGTAATCAGCGTCGCGGCGGCATCCATTACATAGGCGTTACCGGCGATGCGCGCCAGCGGCTCCTCGATCCCTTCCATTTTACCGATAGAGACCCGGAACTGGCGGCGGATATGAGCATAGGCTCCGGTCGCCAGCGCCACGCTTTTCAGGCTGCCGGTTGAGTTCGACGGCAGGGTAATACCGCGACCCACCGACAGACACTCCACCAGCATCCGCCAGCCCTGACCGGCCATTTCCGGGCCGCCGATAATATAGTCGATCGGCACAAAGATATTGTTGCCACGGGTCGGTCCGTTCTGGAACGGCACGTTAAGCGGGAAGTGACGATGACCAATCTCCACGCCGGGGGTGTTGGTCGGGATCAGCGCACAGGTAATGCCAGGATTTTCGTTGTCGCTGAGCAGATGATCCGGGTCAGAGAGCTTAAAGGCCAGGCCCAGCACGGTGGCGATCGGAGCCAGCGTGATGTAGCGCTTATTCCAGGTGAGTCGCATACCCAGCACCTGCTGACCCTGCCACTCACCCATGCAGACCACACCGGTATCAGGAATCGCACCGGCATCTGAGCCCGCTTCCGGGCTGGTCAGGGCGAAGCAGGGGATCTCTTCACCGCGTGCCAGCCGTGGCAGATAGTGGTTTTTCTGCTCTTCAGTGCCGTAGTGTTGCAGCAGTTCACCGGGGCCGAGCGAGTTGGGCACGCCCACGGTAATCGCCAGAATGCCGGAGACGCCCGCCAGTTTTTGCAGCACGCAGGCCTGCGCATAGGCGGAGAAATCGAGACCGCCATACTCTTTCTTAATGATCATCGCGAAGAAGCGATGCTCTTTCAGATAGGCCCAGAGTTCCGGCGGCATATCGGCCAGCTCATGGGTAATCTGGAAATCGTTAGCCATGCGGCACGCCTCTTCCACCGGGCCAGCGAGAAACGCCTGCTCCTCGGCAGTCAGGCGCGGCTGCGGATAGTTATGCAGCTTCTGCCAGTCCGGCTTGCCCTGGAAGAGATCGCCTTCCCACCAGGTGGTGCCGGCGTCGATCGCCTCTTTCTCGGTGCGTGACATCGGCGGCATCACCTGCTGAAAGCGCTGGAACATCGGCTGTGAAAACAGGCTGCGACGCAGCGACGGCAGGTTAAACGGCAGCAGGATGATCGCCAGCGGCAGCAGGAGCCACGGCGTCCAGAGATGTGCGACAGCCATCGCTGCGGTCCACAGCAGCAGAATCGCGCTGCTCAGCCGCAGTGAGAGGCGGTGATAGAACAGGGCGCCAATCAGCGCCACCGTGGCAAGTATCGAAACAACCATCATAATGAACCGCTCCGCAAGCAAGTAGTAAGAGGTCTGACCTGTTATGCATAGAGGTTTAGAATAGTTGGCCGCATTTATCAATTCGTTTACATCACAATTACAACCTGTCTCACAAAATCGCGCTGCCGTCGCTTTTTTCATCATCCGCGGCCGGGCGGGGTCGTGCTACGTCATGGCATGAGGCTTTGCGCTGACCGGCCATTCCGTTAAACTTGCTGCGATTAACCTCTCCTAAAAAAGGACATTCCTATGTACCAGGACATCATCCGCTCTGAGCTTAATGAAGCTGCTGATACGCTGAATAAATTCCTCAGCGACGACGCCAATATCCATGCGATTCAACGTGCTGCGGTGCTGCTGGCTGACAGCTTCAAGGCGGGCGGCAAGGTGCTTTCCTGCGGCAACGGCGGTTCACACTGCGATGCGATGCACTTCGCGGAAGAGCTGACCGGCCGCTATCGTGAAAATCGTCCTGGCTATCCGGCGATTGCCATCTCCGATGTCAGCCATCTCTCCTGCGTCAGTAATGACTTTGGCTACGACTACGTTTTCTCACGCTATGTGGAAGCGGTAGGGCGTCCGGGCGACGTGCTACTGGGGCTTTCCACTTCCGGTAATTCGGCCAATATCATTAAAGCGATTGAGGCCGCCCGTGCGCAGGGAATGAAAGTGATCACCCTGACCGGCAAAGATGGCGGTAAGATGGCGGGCAGTGCTGACATTGAAATCCGGGTGCCTCACTTTGGCTATGCCGATCGCATCCAGGAGATCCACATTAAAGTGATCCACATCCTGATGCTGCTGATCGAAAAAGAGATGGTGAAGTAACAGCGTTGGCCTCCCGCCTGACGGGAGGCGTCCTGATTTAAGGCGGTGGCTATGTGCGAATTGCTCGGGATGAGCGCCAATGTTCCCACGGATATTTGTTTCAGCTTTACCGGACTGGTTCAGCGTGGCGGGGGAACCGGGCCTCACAAAGATGGCTGGGGTATTACCTTTTACGAAGATAAAGGCTGCCGTACCTTTAAAGATCCGCTGCCGAGCTTTAACTCACCGATTGCGCGGCTGGTGCAGGAGTATCCGATTAAATCCCATTCGGTGGTGGCGCATATCCGTCAGGCGAACCGGGGACAGGTGTCGCTGGAGAATACCCATCCCTTTACCCGCGAGCTGTGGGGCCGTAACTGGACCTATGCCCACAATGGTCAGCTCAAGGGGTATCGTCAGCTGGAGACCGGCACATTCCGGCCGGTGGGGGAGACCGACAGCGAAAAGGCGTTCTGCTGGATCCTGCATCAGCTGGCGACGCGCTACCCACGCACGCCGGGCAACTGGCCGGCGGTGTTTCGTTTCATCGGGGAGCTGGCCGGGACGCTGCGGCAGAAAGGGGTATTTAACATGCTGCTGTCAGATGGCCGCTATCTGATGGCCTTCTGCTCAACCAATCTGTTCTGGATCACCCGCCGTGCCCCCTTTGGCCGGGCGCAGCTGCTGGATCAGGATGTCGAGGTCGATTTCCAGCAGCACACCACGCCGCATGACGTGGTGACAGTGATTGCGACGCAGCCTCTGACGGCCAATGAAACCTGGCAGCGGATTGTGCCAGGCGAGTGGGCGTTATTCTGTCTTGGAGAGCGCCAGGAAGGAGCGTGACGCCGCTTCGGGATTGGTTAACACCGGTGCCGGGCTGCTGTTCATCACATACCTGCCGCTGGCGACATTCACCGTCGGCGGCTGGTGATATTTAGCAAAGTAAGCGTATCCCGGCTGCAACTGCTGCCAGAAACTGGCATCGCTGGAGTAGCGGTGGCGCTGCATGTTGCTGTCGGTCATGCGGAACGGGAAGATGCTGATGCTGACATCCTGCTGGCCGTTACGCAGCGCCGCGTTCACATAGGTAAAAATCTCATCCATATAGGCGTTGGTCATGGCATAGCAGCCAATCGACTTACAGTCGCCATGAATCATCAGGTAGTTGCCGCTGTAGCCCTGATTGCGGTCATACTGATTGGGAAAGCCGATATTGATCGCGCGATAAAAGCGGCTATCGGGCTTCAGCTGATTCAGCTTCACGTTATAAAAACCTTCCGGGCTTTTGAAATCGCCTTCACGACGTTTCGGGCCGAGGCCGCCAGAAAAGTTACAGATGCGGTAGGTATCCAGCAGACGATATTCGTTACCGATTTTGCCGTACAGCTCCAGCGTCCGCTCTTCCTTGAAGATCTGGATATAGACCGGGGTGCCGAGTAACTGCTTCTTTAATTCTTTGCTGACCGGTGCCGCCTGCTGCGCGGGTTCGGGTGTCATTGCCATGCTGAGGGCTGGCAGTAAAATCATCGCAAACAGGAGTGCGATTTTGCCCATGCTGTGTGTACCTTGAGGTGAAGAGAACATGACGCAAATTGTGCGTCTCTGCTTGCATTATCGGAACAGTCCGCTACCGCAGCGCAACATTAAACATTGTCTGTTTTTTTAGCAAGACGGTCGCCGCGAAATTAACGCTTTCCTCAACAGAATACGGCCAGATTTTTGTAAACTTTAATGGCATCTGCGACAGATATTGCAGTTACCTCTGCCAACTGTATACTTATCCAGTGCTGGAGGGGGTATGCGTAAAATCATTCATGTCGATATGGACTGTTTCTATGCCGCGGTGGAGATGCGTGATAATCCCCGATTGCGCGACATCCCGATCGCCATTGGCGGCAGCCGCGAACGGCGCGGGGTGATCAGTACCGCCAACTATCCGGCACGTAAATTTGGCGTGCGCAGCGCGATGCCGACCGGTATGGCGCTGAAGTTATGCCCCCATCTGCGCCTGCTGCCAGGACGCTTTGACGCCTATAAAGAAGCCTCGGCGCAGATCCGCGAAATCTTTACCCGTTACACCCCGCTGATTGAACCGCTCTCACTGGATGAAGCCTATCTGGATGTCACCGACAGCCCGCACTGCCACGGCTCCGCCACACTGATAGCCAGGGAGATCCGCGCCACTATCTACCGGGAAACCCGGCTCACCGCCTCGGCCGGTATCGCCCCGATTAAGTTTCTGGCTAAGATCGCCTCCGATTTAAACAAGCCCGACGGGCAGTTCGTGATCACTCCGCCAGAAATGGCCGGCTTTCTGCTGACCCTGCCGCTGGCGAAGATCCCAGGCGTCGGTAAGGTGTCGGCAAAGAAGCTGGAAGAGATGGGGCTGATAACCTGCGGTGACGTGCAGCAGGCGGATTTAGCCCAGTTGCTGAAGCGCTTTGGCAAGTTTGGCCGGGTGCTGTGGGAGCGCAGTCACGGCATTGATGAACGCGGCGTAATCGTCGAGCGGGAACGCAAATCGCTGGGGGTGGAGCGCACGCTGGCGGAGGATATTAGTGACTGGGATGCCTGCCTGGAGATTATCGATTTTCTCTATGAGGAACTCGATCGCCGCCTGACGCAGATCCGGCCCGACAAACAGGTGGCGCGTCAGGGGGTCAAACTGAAGTTCAGCGATTTCCAGCAGACTACTCAGGAGCACATCTGGCCGGTGCTGAACAAAGAGGACATGATTGCTATCGCCCGCAAAACCTGGGATGAGCGTCGCGCCGGGCGCGGCGTGCGGCTGGTGGGATTGCACGTCACGATGGTCGATCCCCAGCTTGAGCGGCAGTTACTGCTGGGACTGTAGTGCGGTTACAGGGTCAGCCTCACCGAACGGCGAGGCGGTGGGGCGGAAGCGGGCTTTACGGCCCGCGCCGCAACCTGACGCGTGATTACTTCTGATATTTCGCCGCGAGCGTGGCAAACCAGGGGGCCACGAAATCTTCATTGCCGCCCCAGCCGGGAACGATCTTATTCAGCGACGCGACGTTGACCGCCCCTGGCTGGCTGTTAAGCTGCTGCTGCGAGATTGACGCCGCTTTAAACTGGTAGCTGGCGGGGGTCTCTTCCCCGGCGATTTTCTTCGCCACCAGACGCATATTCACCGCGCCGATAGTTTTCGGGTCCACCGCTACCGTCTGCACCCACGGGCTGTTTTTCTCACGCATCAGTTGTAGATCCTGGTTGGAGACATCGATGCTGTAGAGTTTAATTTCGGTGCGTCCGTTCTCCTGGAGCGCTTTGTAAGCGCCCTGGCTGAAGGCGTCCCACGCTCCCCAGATGGCATCGATTTTCCCTTTCGGGTACTTCGCCAGAATCGCACCAATCTTGTTGGCGGTATCACCCTGAACGTCGCTGGAGACCGCGCCAATCGACTCCAGCTGATGAATGCCCGGATTCTCTTTCAGCAGTTTTTCATACACCACCTGACGGCGCTCCATCGGCGGGAAGCCGGCAACCCACAGCTTGACGATGTTCGCCTTGCCATGAAAATCGCTGATGAGCTGGCCCAGCGACAGCTGCGCCAGTGAAGCGTCATCCTGCGCGGTAACGGTGACGCCCGGCACTGGCGTGTCAACTGGGGTATCAAACACCGACAGTTTAATGCCCGCGTCGGCGATGCGCTTGACCAGATCGCTGGCGTAGGGCGCTTTACCGTGCGACAGCACGATGCCGTCATACTTCTGGCTGATCGCCTGATTCACGAAATCCTGGAAGCGCGCGTCGTCGCCGTTGCTCAGAAAGGTGCTGACCTTAAAGCCGAGCTGGCGACCCTGCTGAATCGCCCCGGCGACAAACTGGGTGGTGTTGTCATCGGAGCCGAGGTTGCGGATCACCGCGATGCGGATCGGCCCGCTGTGACTGGCGATAGCCGCGGGCACCGGGGTTACCGTTTCAGCGAAGGCGGCGCTGGCGTTCAGCAGGCTCAGCGCCAGCAGCGAAAGGGTTATTTTTTGCATGGTGATTAACTCCGGTAAGCGCGCCTCAGCGGCGCTGGATATAGGTTATTGCCAGTGCCAAAGCCAGCACCAGTCCTTTAATAATGTCCATCGCGTAATAGGGAACCGAGAGCATCACCAGGCCGTTCTGCAACACGCCAAGGATCACCGCGCCGATCAGCGTTCCCAGCGCGTTGGGTTTGCCTGAGCCCGCCAGCGAGAAGCCGATCCACGCGGCGGCCACCGCATCCATCAGGTAGCCCCCTCCGGCGTTAACCTGCGAGGAACCGATGCGTGAGGCGAGCAGAATGCCGCCCAGACCGGCCAGCAGTGAGGCGATGACGTAAGCCAGCACCCGATAGCGGGTGGTGCGGATGCCGGAAAGGCGCGCCGCTTCAGGATTACCGCCCAGCGCATACATCCGGCGGCCATGTTTGGTCAGCGACAGCGCCAGCTGTGCCACCACGGTAACCACCAGCATAATAATGACGATGGTCGGGACCTGACCCAGCAGGCTGAAGGCAGGCGGAATGGTGCCTTCCGCCATATCGCCGCTCGGCAGCACCATGTTGGTGGTGATCGATCCGCCAAAGCTGTAGGTCATCGCCACGCCCTGAATCACAAACAGCGTCGCCAGCGTCGCCAGCATGTCGGGTATACGCAGGATCACAATCAGGAAGGCGTTAAACAGCCCGACCAGGGTGCAGAGCGCCAGGGTGATCAGGATCGCGCTGGTGGTGCCGAAGCCGTACCAGACAAACAGCGAGATCACCAGCGCGTTGGCCAGCGAGGCGGTCGAGCCGACCGAGAGATCAAAACCGCCCACCGTCAGCGAGATCGAGACGCCGATCGCTATCACCGTCACAATCGCAATCGAGCGCAGGATATTGATGATGTTATTGGGTTCAAGGAAGCTGTCAGAGGCGAGGCCAAAAGCGGCGATCAGGATCACCACCGTCAGCAACATGCCCCATTTATAGAGAAAGTCGAACAGCTGGTGACGCCACGGTGACGCTGGCAGGTTCAGGCGGGTTTCTTTGCTGCTCACGCAGGGGTTCCTCCGGTGGAATAGAGCAAAAGCGTCTCTTCGGTAACGTCGCGTGCAGCCAGTTCAGCCACAATGCGTCCATCCCAGAGCACACAAATCCGGTCGCACAGACCGACCAGTTCAGAAAATTCACCCGACGCATAGATAATGCCTTTGCCTTCCCGCGCCAGGCTGTCGATCAGAGTAAAGAGTTCGGTTTTGGCCTTAATATCAACGCCTTTGGTCGGCTCATCGAAAATCAGTACGTCGGCGTTGTTGCGCAGCCATTTACCGATCGCCACCTTCTGCTGATTGCCGCCGGAGAGACGGCGCAGCGGCTGTGCCGGACCGGTGGTGCGCACCTTGAGCCGCTGAATGACCTGCTCCGCCCAGCGCCAGGCCTGGCGATGACCAAACAGGCTCCAGCGCGAAAAAGTGTCGTCCGCGCTGACGCTGAGGTTCATCGCCACCGACTCATCAATAAAGATCCCCTCTTTGCGCCGCTCTTCCGGCACCAGCGCCATGCGGCGGCTGACGGAGTCGTGCGGGGAACGGGGCCGCCACGGCTGACCATGCAGCTCCCCCCGGCTGACGCGGCTTTTGCTGGCACCAAACAGCGCCTTGCAGAGTTCGGTTTTACCGGCACCGGCCAGACCCGCAATCCCCAGTATTTCGCCTTTGTGCAGCCGCAGCGAGATAGCCTGTAGCCGCTGTTCATCGTGCAGATCCTCTACTGACAGCAGCACCGCGCCGGATGTGGGCGCGCGCCGGGCCGGGAAAATATCGGTGAGCTGATGGCCCAGCATCTTCTCCACGATCTGCTCGCCGCTCAGCGCCGCCATCGGGGCGCTCTCAATCAGCCGGCCATCGCGCAGCACCGTCAGACGATCGCAGATCGCTTTCAGTTCATGAATGCGGTGAGAGATAAACACCACGCCGATGCCGCTGGCCCGCAGGCGACGCACCACGGCAAACAGCCGTTCACTTTCATGCTGGTCGAGCGGGGCGGTGGGTTCATCCAGAATCAGAAAGCGGCAGCGATGCGACAGCGCCCGTGCCAGCAGGATTTGCTGCTTTTCCGCCAGGGTGCAGTGCCCGGCCAGCCGGTTGACGTCGAGCGTCACCTCAAGCTGCGCCAGCAGGGCACGCGCCTGACGACGGATCCCGCCCCAGCGATAGCGGTGGCCGGGCTCAGCCAGCTGATCCAGCAGGATGTTTTCCGCCACGCTGAGCTGCGGCACCAGCGCCACATCGACCTCCTGCTGCACCAGATGAATACCCAGCTGTTTAGCATCGCGCGGGGTGCGAATGGAAACCGGCTGACCGTCCAGCCGGATCTCGCCGCTGTAGTGGCTGTGCGCACCGGACAGGATCGCCATCAGCGTGGATTTACCCGCCCCGTTAGCGCCGGTCAGCGCGTGGACAGAATGGCCTTCACTGGTGAAATCCACCGACGACAGCGCGGCAAATCCGCCAAACGCGATGGAGATGTTACGCATCTCAAGGCGATTTATCCCAGGCATCTCATTACTCTCGTGAAGGATCGCTGGCCGCATTTTTTCCTGAACTTTCAGGCGCGGCAACAGCCGAAAGCGCATAAGCTAGCACGAAATCTTATTAGCCATCCAGACATCTGGACATAATGGTGGCTACTGCCAGCGAAGCGCGGAGAGGTGGCGGAATAGCAGGGTAACGGGCGGAAAAGGCAGCGAATTATGCTGGTGATAATGGGCAGGCATAAAAAAACCAGGCCGGGGCCTGGTTCGGTTTTTGCAGCGGAATTACTTTTCTGGCACCGCATTCAGCAGGGTGGTCAGCAGTTTCCAGTAAAGGCCAACGCTTTCGATATGTACCTGCTCATCGGGCGAGTGGGGACCAGTGATGGTCGGTCCGATCGACACCATGTCCATATCCGGGTAAGGCTTCTTAAACAGACCGCACTCCAGACCGGCGTGGATCACCTGAATGTTCGGCGTTTTGTCGAACAGGGCGATATAGGTCTGACGGGTCAGCGCCATGATCGGCGAGTCCGCGTCTGGCTGCCAGCCTGGGTAGCCACCTTTCGCTTTGGTCTGCGCGCCCGCCAGCTGGCCGAGCGAGGTCAGCATCTGCACCACATAATCGCGGCCGGTGTCGATCAGCGAACGGATCAGGCAGTTGATTTCCGCTTTGTCCGCGTCCATCGTCACCACGCCGATATTCAGCGAGGTCTCAACCACGCCTTTGGCGACGTCTGAATTGCGGATCACGCCGTTTGGCGTGCTGTTGAGCAGATTCAGGAAGCGATCGCGGCTGTCAGCGCTCAGCGCCTCACCCTGATGCGCCAGCGGCTCAGTGACCAGCGCGATGTTGGGCTCTTTGACGCCATGCTCATTTTTAATCGCACTCAGGAAATGCGCCGCGGCCGACTTCAGCGCATCCGCTTTGTGGCTGTCGACGGCCACGGTGGCGAAGGCTTCACGCGGGATGGCGTTACGCAGCGTGCCGCCGTTGAAGTCCAGCAGGCGCAGATCGAGATCGACCGCCTGGGCTGCCAGAAAGCGCGCCAGCAGTTTGTTGGCGTTGCCGAGGCCCATATGAATATCGGCACCGGAGTGACCGCCGCGCAGCCCTTTCAGCGTCAGCTTCAGGGTCTGGAACTCCGCTGGCACCGCTTCACGGGTCAGCGGCAGGGTGGTGACAAAGTCGATACCGCCCGCGCAACCCATGTAGATCTCACCTTCTTCTTCCGAATCGGTGTTGATCAGGATCTCCGCCTGCAACCAGTTGGGTTGCAGACCGAATGCGCCATCCATGCCGGTCTCTTCGGTCATGGTCAGCAGCACTTCCAGCGGGCCGTGCGTCAGGCTGCTGTCAGCCAGCACCGCCAGCGCCGAGGCCATGCCGATGCCGTTGTCCGCACCCAGCGTGGTGCCGCGCGCTTTTACCCACTCGCCATCGATCCACGGCTGAATCGGATCTTTGGTGAAGTCATGCACGGTGTCGTTGTTTTTCTGCGGCACCATATCCAGATGCGCCTGTAGCGCCACCGGGGTACGGTTTTCCATGCCAGCGGTGGCGGGCTTACGAATCAGGATGTTGCCGACCTGATCGCGCTCACACCAGAAGCCCTGCTCTTTAGCCCAGCCGACGATGTAGCTCGCCAGCGCTTCTTCATGAAAAGAGGGATGAGGAATAGAGCAGATCTTAGCGAAAATATCCCACAATGGCTGTGGAGAGAGTTGAGACAATTCAGACACGACAAGTCTCCTGTGTCAGTGCGCCGGACCAGCCGGTCATCGCGAGTTTGCAGTGAAAAATCGCCGTCAGAGGATCTGACGGCCAGGCCTGAGAATATCACTGTTTTTCACCAGGCGCGCTCTCAGCCGCGCTAAAAAGCCGCAACCAGCGCACGGATGCTGGTTTTTAGCGCGGCAACTCCTTATAATCTCGCGCAACCTTTTCCCCGTTGCACATTTTTAAGCCACTCCGGTTGGCTGGGATTTCTATTTTATGAGCGAAAAATACGTCGTTACCTGGGACATGCTGCAAATCCATGCCCGCAAACTGGCTCAGCGCCTGCTGCCTGTTGAACAGTGGAAAGGGATTATCGCGGTGAGCCGCGGCGGTCTGGTACCGGCATCGCTGCTGGCGCGTGAACTGGGTATTCGCTATGTCGATACCGTCTGCATCTCCAGCTACGACCACGATCATCAGCGCGAAATGAAAGTGCTGAAGCGCGCAGAGGGCGATGGCGAAGGCTTTATCGTGATCGACGACCTGGTGGACACCGGCGGCACCGCGCAGGCGATTCGCGAGATGTACCCGAAAGCGCGTTTCTGCACCATTTTCGCAAAACCGGCCGGTCGCGCGCTGGTTGACGACTATATCGTCGACATTCCGCAGGATACCTGGATCGAGCAGCCGTGGGACATGGGTGTGGTCTACATTCCACCGATTGTAAAAAGCTGATTGATACGCCTCAAAACAACGCCCGGTTTTCCGGGCGTTGTGCTTTCTGCGCCTCGCACCCCGCATTAGCGTACAGTACACTTAGCCATTGCCGTTTCTGCCGCAGGAGAAGTGAGTATGCCGAGCAAAAATCTCAGCGAAGAACTATTCAAGCCGCGCTTTAAACATCCCGAAACCTCTTCCCTGGTCCGCCGCCAGCATCACGCCACCCCGGAGGTGCACTCGACGCTGGATGGCGACAGTCAGCGCGGCTGGTATCGGATGCTGAATAAGGTGATGTGGGCCTGGCGCGGTCTGCCGCCGCAGGAGATCAGCGAAGTGCTGGCGCGCATCGCCATCAGTCGCGTTGAGCACACCGATGAGGCGCTGCTCGACACGGTTATCGGCTTTCGCGGCGGCAACTGGTCTTTTGAATGGAGCCGCCAGGCGGGGATCTGGCAGCAGCAAGCGCTGGAAACCCCCGACGACAGCGCGGCGGGTGAGTGCTGGCTGCACGCCGCCCATCTCTACAGCGTGGCCGCCTATCCCTATATCAAAGGCGATGAACTTGCGGACCAGGCGCAGACGCTGGCTAACCGCGCTTATGAAGAGGCGACGCAGCGGCTGCCGGGCGAACTGAAACCCCTGACGTTCGCCATCAGCGGTGGCTCGCCGGTCAGCGGCTTTCTGCATATGCCGCCTGGGGTTGAAGCGCCTTATCCGACGGTGCTGTTCTGCGGCGCGCTCGACTCGTTACAGAGCGATCACTATCGGCTGTTCCATGAATATCTGGCCCCGCGCGGCATCGCCATGCTGACAATTGATATGCCGTCAGTGGGCAACTCGGTGAAGTGGACGCTGAATCAGGACACCAGCTTCCTGCATCAGCAGGTGCTGCGCGATCTGCAAAATGTGCCCTGGGTCGATCACACCCGCGTGGCGGCGTTTGGCTTCCGCTTTGGCGCTAACGTGGCGGTGCGGCTGGCCTACCTTGAACCCCAGCGGCTGCGGGCGGTCGCCTGCCTTGGCCCAATCGTGCATGCTTTGCTGACCCAGACGGCGTTGCAGGATGCGATCCCCGATATGTATATGGATATGCTGGCGAGCCGGCTCGGTATGGCCTCTACCTCTGATGCCGCGCTGCGCACCGAGCTTAACCGCTATTCGCTGAAAACCCAGGGCTTGCTGGGGCGCCGGACGCCGACGCCGATGTTGTCGGGTTACTGGCAGAACGATCTCTTCAGCCCGGAGGAAGATAGCCGTCTCATCGCCAGCTCCTCGGCGCAGGGCAAAGCGCTGCCGATTCCGCTGAAACCGATGATGGCCAGTTTTGACCGGGCGCTGAATGAAATTTGCGACTGGCTGGAGAAGCGTTTAAAAAGGTAACTGGAAATATTTACACTCTTTGCTACAACTAGTAGCGGAATTCTTCCGGCTGGCCGTCAGACGGCACGCGATGTGACCTGCCCCTGAAGCCGGGCAGGACAGCGGCAGGCCGGAAATCAGGCTGTATAGCGGTCAAAACCTATGGAGAATCAGCATGACGTTACCAAGTGGTCATCCCCGCAGTCGCCTGCTTAAGCGCTTCACGGAGCTGGGGCCTTATATCCGGGATGGAAAATGTGGCGAAACCCGCTTCTTTTTCGACTGCCTGGCTGCCTGCGTGAATGTAAAACCGGCACCGGAGTTGCGTGAGTTCTGGGGCTGGTGGATGGAGCTGGAGGCACAGGCCGACCACTTTACCTATGTTTATCACATCGGCCTGTTCGACAAAGAGGGCGACTGGTCAGTGGCAACTATCAAAGGTAAAGAGAACACGGCTCGGGTGGAGGAGACCTTACGGAATTTCCATACCCGCCTGAAGGCGATGCTGAAGGAGTTCGAACTGGACCTTATTCCGGCCAGCGATTTTGATGAAAAACCGGTGAAGCTGAGCGCCTGACAGGGTGATGCAGCGTTAAAAAGGGCGAGTGGAAACACTCGCCCTTTTTGTTGGCAAAGTCTGGCCTGATACGCTGTGCAACCGAATCTGCGCAGGCAATCCGATCAGAGTGGAAAGAGGTTAACGTCAGCCTCTGGCCGTCCATCCCGCGCAATTACGCACCTTATTCCTGATGTGGGCCTGTAGCCGGGCCAGGCGCCTGGCGTTTTTCCCGGGCAGCCGGATGTTTTCCTCTTTTCCCTGCGCACTGACTTTATACGTTGCTGCAAGGTTCATTCTGATTTGGGGTTGCCAACACCCTCCAGGCTTCCGTTGCGGGCGCTTTTTTTCGCCAGATTTTGTATCGCAGAATAAATGTGCATTTGGGGTAAGTGCGTGTGTAAAATTCGGTGGAATTATCTGGTGTGGAAAAACGCTTTGTAATCAGCCTGATAATTTTAGAGTGTTCCCCGCGTGAGCGGGGATAAACCGTTACATAATTACATTTTTGACCCCCCCATATAGTGTTCCCCGCGTGAGCGGGGATAAACCGTTTGAGATAGACTGGCTTTGGTCGTTCTTGACGTGTTCCCCGCGTGAGCGGGGATAAACCGCAGGACTGGCGTGCTGGTTGGCTGCAAGTTTGGTGTTCCCCGCGTGAGCGGGGATAAACCGGGACAGGAAAATTCAAACAGCACCCGTTAAAGGTGTTCCCCGCGTGAGCGGGGATAAACCGTCTATCGCATGGCGCTGGACAACGCTGGCGTAGTGTTCCCCGCGTGAGCGGGGATAAACCGATTTATCTGGTTGTAAAGCTGATTTATATGGTGTGTTCCCCGCGTGAGCGGGGATAAACCGAAGGCAATCGCGGCAGGATTGACGACTTCTGAGTGTTCCCCGCGCGAGCGGGGATAAACCGGTCATCGCGGAGGTGATTCGTCCTGACGCTCGGTGTTCCCCGCGCGAGCGGGGATAAACCGTGCTCTGTCGGCGCGTCAGCAATATTCCGGCAGTGTTCCCCGCGTGAGCGGAGATAAACCGACGGCGGCGGGCGACGCGGTGTGGACCCTGATGTGTTCCCCACGTGAGCGGGGATAAACCGGTCAATGGGTTTAGCCTGAATCTTGTAAGTCTGTGTTCCCCGCGTGAGTGGGGATAAACCGGCCGGGCTGAAGTATGTTGGTGTAAACTATGAGTGTTCCTCGCGCGAGCGGGGATAAACCGTATTGATGCAGAACTAAAATAATTAAAAAATGAATGAAATCCCTTTAGGAGTTTGACGTCCAGTTGAACGTAATCTCACGTTAAGAGGTTTAAATATGAAAAGAAAAATAGCAAAGAATATAGGTGTATTCTACACCACGTAATCCCTTCTGAAACGTAAAGGATTTTGATTGAAGTCAATAATATTTTAAGTGACATTTCCGTCTTAAGGAACAGAGGGTAATAATTATTCTCCTTAATCACGGAAAAGGATTTCGTTTAATGGCTATACCTGTTTATTTATGGTTAAAGGACGACGGTGGATATCCCGTAAAAGGCTCTGTTGATGTGCAGCAACGTGAGGGAAGCATAGAGATAACCGCACTCGCTCACGGCGTATCTCTCCCTACAGATGACCTGTCCGGTAAGATAACGGCAACTCATGAACATTGTCCCTTTATCCTAACTAAAGCACTAGACTCTTCCAGTCCGTATCTATACCAGTTCGTTAGTTCCGGTAAGATTTTAAAGTCTGCCGAGCTTAAATTTTATCGTATTAATTATGTCGGACTGGAAGAAGAATATTTCAACGTGCTGCTTGAAAATGCCCGAATCAGCAGTGTCGTACCCTTTATGGAAGATGTGAAAGCTCCAGGCTACAAACGTCACGCTCACCTTGAATTGCTCGAAATGACGTATGAAAAAATCACCTGGAAATACCTGGATGGCAATATTATTCATTCTGATTGCTGGAATGAACGCAGCGTGGCATAGGAGAATAGCATATGGCATGTATATACCACCAAAGCACTGGCGAATTGTGGCACAACGGTAAGTTAATGGGTAAAGGTTATTCAGGGAATCTGACCAACAAAAACAACCCGGACAGGCAACATGTTAAAGGTATGGGACCCATTCCCCGGGGAACGTATCGCATTGGTGGATATACAAACTCAAAGGGGCCAATGACAATCACTTTAACTCAAACGTCTGACGAGAGTTTCGGGCGCTCCCTGTTTCGTATCCACGGCGAGAAGAAGCCGCCGAAAGTGGCTGGATTTGCATCTGAGGGCTGCATAATCATGGGGCCAGTCGTGCGTGGAAAAATCATTCATTCTATTGATAACGAGTTAGAGGTTGTCAGATGATCAGCCGAGGCCTCTTTCTTGCGACTTGTATTCTTTCGGTCTCCTGTATGGCATCAGATAGCAACTGGGATACTTTCATTAAGCTGGTAGCCCGCGCTGATCCGGTGACAATTCAGGCATTGCCAGCGAAGATTAAAAGCATTGGTGACAGCATGGATGATGATCACGCAGAACAACTGACGACCGCTATAAGTATGACTCTTATTAAGGAGCCGGTAGCTGTGCTGAATGTCACTAATCAATTTAAGACGAGCACAGACCGCCTACAGCAGCGATTTGGCACATTATTGATATGTAGCATTCCACTGATGACTAAAGCTACAACGACACAAGTTGAGGCGTATTTCGTAAAGGCAGAACCCGTGCTGGAAAAGGCTGGAACTCCTGCCGCAGAATGTCTCAGTAACATGCGTGACACGATAGACGAAATCAGACGAGAGACTGCACAAAAAAAATCAGATTAGGTACAGAACCTTTTCGCCGCGATCGCGCGAGTTAAGGGATATAGTGCCGTGCCTGACGTTGCATCATGTCAAAACGATTAGGCATTACTTCGGGACAGTACTTTACGTTCCGCTGGTCTGGCCGCTTAAGCCTCTTAATATCATCAAACAACGGCGAAACGAGGGTTCCCCGTGCGAGCGGAGAGAGCCAGGCTTTGTCAGCACTCTGTGCCTGAAGCCTGGCTCCGCTCATGCTACGTGGCGCGGGCCTGAAATCAGAACTGGTAGGTCATCCCCACCGCCACCACGTCGTCGTTGTTAAGTGACAGCGCGTTGTCGTCATCCAGCTGGTTGATTTTGTAGTCGACAAAGGCGGACATATTCTTGTTGAAGTAGTAGGTGGCACCCACGTCGATATATTTCACCAGATCCGCATCGCCGATATCGTTTTCAATATCTTTGCCTTTGGTCTGCACGTAGCCGATAGAAGGACGCAGGCCAAAGTCGAACTGATACTGCGCCACCAGTTCGATGTTCTGCGCTTTATTGGCTGCGCCCGCCACGGCTGCGCCGGTGTTGCGGTTGGTGCTGCTGATTGGCGTCATGTTGCGGGTATCGGTGTAGATCGCCGCCAGGTAGATGCTGTTAGCGTCATACTTCACGCCCGCGCCCCAGGAGTCGGCCCGCTCACCGCGGCCATAGGCACGCGCCTGCTGCTGGTTGGTGCGGTCAGACGAGGTGATGGCACTCATCAGGCTGACGCCGGAGTCACCCAGACTGTAACCAAGTGAAGCACCGTAGCCATCGCCATTCTGACGGTTAATGTCGGCACGGCTGTTGGCGCTGCTGGCGTCGTTCTTGCCCTGATACTGCAACGCGAATTTCAGCCCATCCACCAGACCAAAGAAGTTACTGTTGCGGTAGGTGGCGACGCCGGTGGCGCGCTGGGTCATAAAGTTATCAGAACGGGCCGTACCGTCACCGCCAAATTCCGGGAAGACGTCGGTCCAGGCTTCAACGTCATACAGCACGCCATAGTTACGGCCATAATCCACCGAACCATACTGCGAAAATTTCAGACCGGCAAAGCCAAGACGGGTTTTGTTACCGTTGTTGGCGTCGCTGCCTTCGGAGTTGTTGACGTTGTACTGATATTCCCACTGACCATAACCGGTCATCAGGTCGTTAATCTGCGTCTGGCCTTTAAAACCGATGCGGGTATAGGATTTGTCACCGTCTGAGCTGGCGTTATCGCTGAAGTAGTGTTCAGCTTTAACTTTGCCGTAGAAGTCCAGTTTATTGCCATCTTTGTTATAGACTTCGGCAGCCTGCGCGGCAGAGGCCAGCGTCAGCGTGGAGAGGATCATTGCCAGTGTACTTTTCTTCATTTGCTATCAATCCCGATATAGACGCCAAAAAGGTAAAAGTTTTTGTAAAACACCGACTTTTTACCGGGATGTGATGAAGTTTTTATGACACTTTTCCTGATTTCTTGTTAATGCTGAACTTTTGGTCTACGCCCTTGTCGGCGTAATTTCGTGCTTTTCCCCCGCTGGCTGTTGGCTTCCGTATCGACTCCTGTTAAAACGTCCTTTCGCAAAAATTTTTCATTACGGCAGGAAATATGAGTGGCAGTCAGACCTTAGTGGTCAAGTTGGGTACCAGCGTGCTTACCGGCGGCTCCCGTCGGTTGAATCGGGCGCATATGGTGGAACTGGTCCGGCAGTGTGCGCAGCAGCACGCGGCGGGCCACCGCATCGTGATCGTCACCTCCGGCGCGATGGCCGCCGGACGCGAACATCTGGGCTACCCCGAACTGCCGCCGACCATCGCCTCAAAGCAGCTGCTGGCTGCGGTGGGGCAGAGCCGTCTGATCCAGCTGTGGGAACAGCTCTTCTCCATTTATGGCATTCACATCGGCCAGATGCTGCTGACCCGCGCCGACATGGAAGATCGTGAGCGCTTTCTAAACGCCCGCGACACCCTGCGCGCGCTGCTCGATAACCACATTGTGCCGGTCATCAATGAGAACGACGCCGTGGCGACCGCCGAAATTAAGGTGGGCGATAACGACAACCTCTCAGCGCTGGCGGCGATGCTCGGCGGGGCCGACAAGCTGCTGTTGCTGACCGATCAGCAGGGGCTGTTTACCGCTGATCCGCGCAATAACCCGGCGGCTGAGCTGATCAGCGACGTGCACGTCATTGATGATGCGTTACGCTCATTAGCCGGGGGCAGCGTTTCCGGTCTTGGCACCGGGGGAATGTCGACCAAGTTGCAGGCGGCGGATGTCGCCTGTCGGGCCGGTATCGACGTGATTATCGCCTCAGGCAGCCGCAGCGGCGTGATCGCCGATGTGATTGAGGGCCGGCCGGTCGGCACCCATTTTCATGCTCAGCAGTCGCCGCTGGAAAACCGTAAACGCTGGATTTTTGGCGCGCCACCCGCAGGCGAACTCACCGTGGATGATGGCGCGCTGGCGGCGATCCTCGAACGCGGCAGCTCCCTGCTGCCAAAAGGCATCCGGGCCATTCAGGGCAATTTCTCGCGCGGTGAAGTGATCCGCATCCGCAGCCTGGAGGGACGGGATATTGCCCACGGCGTTTCACGCTACAACAGCGACGCGATGCGCATGATTGCCGGCCATCACAGCCAGCAGATCAGCGAAATTCTGGGCTATGAATATGGCCCGGTCGCGGTTCACCGCGATGACATGATTGTCAGTTAAGGAGCGGACAATGCTTGAAGAGATGGGAAAAGCGGCCCGTGCCGCGGCTTATACCCTGGCCGAACTGACCACCGCCGAAAAGAATCAGGTTCTGATGACCATCGCCGACCGTCTGGAGGCGGAGAGCGCGGAGATTCTGGCGGCCAATGCGCTGGATTTAGCCGATGCGCGCCAGAATAACATGAGCGCCGCACTGCTCGACCGGCTGACCCTCACGCCGCAACGGCTGAGCGCTATCGCCAGCGATGTGCGTCAGGTGTGCCAGCTGGCCGATCCGGTCGGACAGCTGATCGATGGCGGACAGCTCGACAGCGGACTGCGCATCGAACGGCGTCGCGTGCCGCTGGGCGTGGTGGCAGTGATTTATGAGGCGCGTCCTAATGTCACGGTGGATGTCGCCAGCCTGTGCCTGAAAACCGGCAACGCCGCCATTCTGCGCGGCGGCAAAGAGACCTGGCGTACCAACGCCGCCACGGTGCGGGTCATTCAGAACGCGCTGAAGCAGCATGGTCTGCCCGCGGCCATCGTGCAGGCGATTGAAAACCCGGACCGCGAGCTGGTGAATCAGCTGCTGAAGCTGGATCGCTATGTCGATATGCTGATCCCGCGCGGCGGAGCCGGACTGCACAAGCTGTGCCGGGAAAACTCCACCATTCCGGTGATCACCGGCGGCATCGGCGTCTGTCATATCTACATTGATGAGACGATGGAGATTGAACCGGCGCTTGAGCTGATCGTCAACGCCAAGAAACAGCGCCCCAGCGCCTGTAACTCGCTGGAGACGCTGCTAGTGGATCGGGCGATTGCCGATCGTTTTCTGCCCGCTTTCAGCGCACGCATGGCACAGGAAGGGATCGTGCTGCACGCCGACAGCAACGTGCTGGCGCAGTTGCAGGCGGGCCCGGCGCAGGTCACGCTGGTGGAACCGCAGCAGTATGAGGATGAGTGGCTGTCGCTCGACCTTAACGTCAGGCTGGTGGCGGATATGGATGAGGCGATCGACCATATCCGTACTTACGGCACCCAGCACTCCGACGCGATTCTGACCCGCGACATCCGCAACGCCAACCGCTTTATCCGCCAGGTCGACTCCTCGGCCGTTTACGTTAACGCCAGCACCCGCTTTACCGACGGGGGTGAGTTCGGGCTGGGCGCGGAAGTGGCGGTCAGTACCCAGAAACTGCACGCGCGCGGTCCGATGGGATTAGAGGCGCTGACCACCTACAAATGGATTGCCTGGGGCGACGACACGCTCCGCGCATAACCTCACAGATTTTTAACAAAACGGGAGTCTTTCACAGACTCCCGTTTTTTTTAGCGCGCCATTCCGGTCCAGTGAAAACTGGAGTTTTCTGCACATCAGATTTCTCTCCCTCCCGATCGTGCCGCTACCGGCCAGAAAGCTGTCTGAATTTCACGCAGTTTCCTACGGAAGATTCCTGAAAGCCGGGGCTGCACGCGGCCTGAGGCGATATTTTTTGTTCAGCTGCAACCTGAAGCGGATAATGATAATCAGAAATGCTTGATAAAGCGGTTAGGTAGTAAACGGGCGGTAATATAAAATGAACTGGTAGCAATAATGAAAATAACATCCAGTATCTCTTCTATGGCTGATTATTAACTAATGGTTAAAAAAGAAAGTACAAGACAAGCCTTCACTGCCAGGCTGATCGCGGCCTGTGAGAGCGCCGGCATTGCCGGACATGGACGAAACAAGCAGGTTGCCAGGGCGCTGCAACAGCAGGGCTGTAAAATTTCAACGCCAGGAGTGTGGAAGTGGTTTAACGCGCAGTCGCTGCCTGACGGTGGCAATCTGCTGGCGCTCAGCCAGCTGCTGGGCGTCAGGGTTGAGTGGCTACAGTATGGCATGGAGCAGCCAGCTGAACCCGTGGCGCTCAGTGCGCTGACCGGCCGGAAGAATGTCTTTCGGGTGGATAGCCTCGACATCGGACAACGCAGCGCGGCGGGATTGCCTGCGCGCGATGAGTTTGTCGAGACGATTCAGGCGATCGAATATGGTCAGGATGAGGCGCGGGTGCTGTTCAACGGCCGCCCGGCGGAAAATATCCGGTTAATCGCCATCAACAGTGATTCGATGGCGGACACCTTTGCGCCCCGCGATCAGCTGTTTGTCGACATCAGCGTGCGGATGTTTGACGGGGACGGCATCTATATTTTTACGCTTGATGAACAGCTCTATCTCAAACGCTTACAGTTACAGCATAAGAAAATCGCTGTGATTTCAGACAATAAGCGCTATGAAACCTGGTATCTCAACCGTGATGATGTCACCAGCCTGAAGGTGCTGGCAAAAGTGATCATGAGCCAGGCGCGCCACTATCAAATTCTCGGCTAAGGCCGCTTTCGCCGCCTCTTCTTCGCCGGCTGCAAAAAAATAATCGGCATAAATTCATAAATTTAACCAGCGGTAAATAAAAAATTAACCAACAGTGTTTGATAATGCATAAGAACCTGTTAATAATTTGGATATGGATGAACGACGCAGTTCTTTCACGGATGAACCGCTCTTAAACAATTGAGGCGCTGCACAAGCGCGAATCATACCACCCAAAAGTCAGTGAACTTTGGGATGGGGTGGATGCGCAAAATGCAGCGTCGTCAGATGCCGTTTATTTCCCCTCTCTTACTTTCCACCCGACTGTTAACGCAGCCGGGCGGCGAGTGTGCGAGCGTGAAACTCGACATTCGGGCCCGTTCGGTTCTCCGAAAGCTCGCGCCTGCCACCCCATCGCCAAAGACTCATTCACAGGAGGAGTTATGGCGATAATTCACTATGGCAAAAGCGTTTTTATGGGCAACGCACGTACTCGCCGCCATCGGCGGCGCCAGCCTCTCAACAGCCTGAAACAGAGCATCGACCAGGCCCTGAACTTCCCACCCGAAACACCTAACCTGCGGCGCGCGGAACAGATCTGCCAGCGTCAGGTTATTCCGCGCGTCGACCGCGCAATCACCGCGCCACGCGCTAAACATCAGGAAACACCCAGTTTCGATAACTGCTGCCTGCCACACGTTCATCTCTACGCCGTGGGCTGAGCCGCGCCGATCCTTTCCGCTTTCCATCCTTCGCCTGCCTGCCATCACCTCCAGCTCTCACTGGACGTAATCTGCTGCATTACTGTTCAGTTTCGTTGCAGCGTTCTGCCGGGGTGAGGGCGGGTAATGATCAGCAGGCGTTATGTATTTTTTTGCACAGGGCTGAGTTGCTCTGACCCGTCACTAAGGAGTCGTTATGAGCCAGATAATTGCAGTGCTGAATTTTGAAGAGGGGTATGTCGACACGCCTTATCTCGACACGCTGGGCTTTCCCACGGTCGCCGGCGGGATCCGCATCGGACCGAAAGGAGCCTCGCTGAGCAATTACGCTTTCCGCGTGCCGCGGCGCGTGGGGGATCTCTGGAAGCAGTGCATCCTGGAAAACAAAATTCAGGAGATGCAGAGCAGGGAACTGCTGCGCAGCGCGCTGGCGAAGTGCAACGACGCCCGCACCGATGTGCTGATCAGCATGGCCTATCAGCTGGGGGTCGATGGCGTGATGCAGTTTAAAAACATGCTTACCGCCATCGTCAGCGAACAGTTCAGCGAGGCGGCCGACGCCATGATGAACAGCCTCTGGTCACGTCAGACGCCGGGCCGCGCCAGACGTCATGCTGAAGTGATGCGCAGCGGAACCTACGCGGTCTACCGGGGGTTGCTATGAAATGGTTGCTGTTTCTGAGCGCCGTGCTGACGGCGATCGTCATTGTGCTGCTGTTGCAGCGTTTTACCACCCTCCAGTTTGTCTCACACGCCCGCCTGTTATTTAAAACCTGGTCGGTCTGGCTCGCGTCGCTCGGCTCGATGCTCAGCGCCTGGGCGCAGTCGTTTCCCTCGGCGGCAATTGATGCCTGGAGCGCGCTGCCCGAGGACGTGAAGTCGTTCCTGCCACACAACTACCTGGGAATGATCGGCGCCTTCATGGTGGCGATGGGGGTGATTGCCCAGTTTGTTCGTCAGAAAAGCCTGCTCAATGAAAAGCAGGGCAGCGGAGGAACACAACCATGAGTCTGATCACCACTCTGCTGGGCGGCGGCTGGCACTGGATTGCCGCCCTGGCCGCCGTCGTCGCGGCGCTGGGCGCCAGTTATTTCGGCGGCAGGAAAATCGGCAAGGTACAGCAAAAAGCGCGCTCCGATGTGGAGAACGCGCACCAGGAGGCGTCCCGCGTTGAGGCGGTGGCGCAACAGCAACAACATAACCGTGAGGAGGCTAACCGTGTGGCGACTGACAACCACAGCCTTGATGACGCTGCTGCTCGCGACAAGTTGCAGCAGTCGAAATACCACAAACCCTGAGCCGGTGGCGATCACCGACTCTGCCTGTGTGCTTTTTTCCCCTCTTTATACCTACGGCGATGACGCGCAAAAAATGGACATCCGTACCGTGCGCGCCATTAACACCCACAACGACATGTGGGACACCCTCTGCGGCCATCCGGCCAAAGCTAAGTAACCTGCTGATAATCAGCGACTTATCTAAGTGATCCTGAGGAGGATACGATGATCGAAGTTAACTCTTTTGCTGAACTGCGCACCACAGTCCCTTCAAAATCAGGTGAAGTTGCGATTTTGAAACGCTACTACGACAAAGACTCCAGCTTTCGCGGCGGTGCTGACTTTGTCGGCTTTCTCAGTTCCACCATCCTGAAAGATGATGGCGGTACGGTGGCGGTGGGCAACGGTTTTTACTGGAAACGCACCATCAACGATCCCACTGAAGTGAATATCCTGCACTTTGGCGCGAAAGGGGATGGCGTTACCGATGATACCGATGCTTTCAGACGCATGCTGGCATGGACGCAGACTTACAACACCTATGCGAAAGCGATTCCAGTGCGTTTTCCGGGTGGACGTTTCCTGATCTCTCCCATCGATCTCACCGATACGGAGCTGCCATTCTTTGGCTTGTTAGGGGATGACATTGATCTCGGATCGTCACCGCGTACCACCATTGTCTCTGACAAAAGCGCAAATACGGTGTTTAAGGTTAATGCGCGCAAAATCGTCATTAAAGGCATCTGCTGGCACGGACAGGCTAACGCCGGGACTGTCGACACCTCTCAGAAAGTCACCGTCGCGCCTGAACAGTGCAGCAACGTTCAACCGTTCTTCGAAAACATCATCGTCGGAGGGCAGATCGTCAACATCTTCTGCTTCAAGGCGCAAAGTACCGGGGGAACCGTCTTTAAGCTACAGGATACCCTCGACAGTAAGTTCGATCAGATTTACAGCTCCAGTACCTTTTCACGGGTGTTTGATGTCGGCTGGTCAAACACACCGAAGGGGAACTGGGATCACTCAACCGCCATTGAGCTCTGTAATGCCAACTTCCAGTCGGGCTATGGCGACGCCACGCTCTATATGCCGCGCGTCACCCAGGGAATCATGCGCAACGTCTGGATTGAGCACACCACCAACCCAGGGGATCTGTCGGACGGCGGCTGGAACATTGAAACGCTCAACATTGAAGATTGCGGCACGCCGCTCAATCTCAACAATGCCCGCGTGGTGATGCGGCATATTAACCTTCAGGCCGGGGCGAAAATCACCAATGACATAGCCGGAAGCAAATGGTTATCGACCTTTGAATATGGCTATCGCCGGGATGAGAACTACGGCAGCTTCATGACCGGCTCGCTGCGGGCTGGCTATTACAGCGGCTATAAAGTGGTGAACAACACCGACACCGATAACTGGTATCGGCTGGGCCAGCTCTATTTCCCTGCGCCTAACCAGCAGTGGGTGATGGAGCTGATTGGTAAAGCGGATGCCACCACGCCGTCCGGCACCGCCGGTTCACCGGTAAACGTGGTGGGCACCGGTAAAACCCTGATCAACCTGCAACGGCTGGAGACGGTGTGGGCGGATGCTTACCACATGGGGCAGCCTTCGGTGCTGGACATCCGTTATGGCCGGGTAGGGACCACCTATGCCGTCATCTGGGTCAAGCTGAAAGCCAAAAGCGGCGAGACCATGTTCAACCTGAAAACCACCGGGCCGACCCGCTTCGATACCGGTTCCTGCTCGCTGTTCCAGTCCGATATGTCGGTGGTCACGGATGTCACCAACATCAGTAACCTGAAACCGGCGGCACGCTTCGGTATGCACAACGGACTGGCGGGCATCGGGGCCAACGAAAAAGGGGTGGTAACGCTCGCCACGGCAGCGGGAACGCCGGCGAATAAAACCGCCCCGACCGGTTTTGTGCTGATCAATATCAACGGCGTTGACCGTAAGGTCCCTTACTACGATTGATGATGAGCACTCTCTGGGCGAGGCGGCGGCCTCGCCCTTTTTTGATCTGACTCACCGCAACCTCAACGACAACGGTGTTGCGCCTGACAAATTCGCGCAAACCCGCTACTGTCGCGCGGTATGCTGAAAACCGCAGAGAGAAGAGGAGATCAGGCAATGAAAAAACGATTTCTGCTGGCGGCACTCGCCGCTATGCCGCTGCTGGCGACTGCCGCCGCGCAGCCCTACTTATTCGATTTTATTCAGGGCAAACAGACCGGACAGGCTTATCGCCAGCTGATCGCCGGGCACGCCTTTCCCGCCTGGGTGAGCCAGGGCGGCACCAGTTCACCGGCCAATACCCTCACCATTAAAGGCGTGCGCTATCAGGCGCTCTTTGGTTGCAAGCCGCACAACTGTCCGGCGCAATCTATCGCGATCCTCTACTCCCCGGAGCGGGGGGATATTCATGGTGTTTATTCCCGGTATGATGAGAAAAGCGATCGCCAGACGCTGACCTGGCTGAATCTCGATGCGACGGATGATGCCGCAATGCGAAAAATTCTGTTCAACCGGCTGAATGGCGACGTTGTGGAGTAATGCACGCTTAACGCCGCGGCGCGGGTGAAACGCTTCCAGCGGCCCCGTCGCCCGGCTATCTGTAATTAATTTAAATGGTGGCTTGCGTCGCCGGGATAAGTGTGGCTTAATGAATCCGTCGGTTTGATTAACAGACACTATCAAAGTAAGTAACCAAAGCAGTTCTCATCTCTAAGTTTGTCGCGAGACATCCCTTCTTTTTGAGTCTTCTCTTACGTTCTGATTAAAATCTGTTCTCAGGCCATTATGCCGGAAGGCTCGATATATTAAGGATTTAAGCATGTCTAACAAAATTCGCGGTACCGTTAAATGGTTTAACGCAGAGAAAGGCTTCGGTTTCATCTCTCCTCAGGACGGCAGCAAAGATGTATTCGTACACTTCTCTGCAATCCAGGGCACCGATTTCCGTTCATTAGACGAAGGTCAGCAAGTTGAATTCACAGTAGAAAATGGCGCCAAAGGCCCAGCTGCTGCGAACGTTGTTGGTCTCTAAGGACTGAAAATTACTTTTAAATGCCCACACTGTCATGGCTCACAGTTTCGTACATCACATTTTGATGTTACAAGAGCCAACCCGCATGGAGCGAAATGCATTTTCTGCAAATCTGTTGTCGTTCAGGTGAACGCGGCGAGGATTGCAATTCAGAGCCAGCCTCGCGCCCTCTGATAAGGCTAGTGAGCTTTGTCGCGTAGTTGCATTTACAGTAATAAAAGGCTGCCTCTGGCAGCCTTTTTTGTTTCTGCGTTTTCCCTCCCCGCGTTCCATCCCTTTTACCGATCCTGCCTTTAACCCGAAACCGATCCTCCTGCTCTTTCGCTATCCCTGCCTTAGCGGGCACCAGGACCTGCCGCAGCAGGCCCTGTCGGGGTCAGATTGCTGTGGTTTGCAGCGAAAGTTTGCCGGTATTAAACACGCTCATCGCCTGCGCCATCCGCTCAGCCTGATCCTGCAACGCCTGAGAGGCGGCTGAGGCTTCCTGCACCAGCGCGGCGTTCTGTTGGGTCACCGCTTCCATCTGGGTAATCGCCTGATTGATCTCACTGATGCCGCTGCTCTGCTCGCTGCTGGCAATGGTGATTTCGCTCATGATATTCGCCACGCTCTGCACACTGTTCACCACTTCACCAATGGTTGAACCGGCATGAGTTACCAGCTTGCTGCCTTCGTCCACTTTGGCGACAGAATCCTCAATCAGCAGTTTGATCTCCTTCGCTGCCGAAGCGGAACGTTGCGCCAGGTTACGCACTTCGCTGGCGACCACGGCAAAGCCGCGACCCTGCTCACCGGCGCGCGCCGCTTCCACCGCGGCATTCAGTGACAGGATATTGGTCTGGAAGGCGATGGAGTCGATGACGCTGATAATATCGACAATCTTTCTGGAAGAGAGGGCGATCGCCTCCATCTTCTCGATCACCTGTTCCATCACCACGCCGCCTTCCCGCGCCACGCTGGAGGTGGTCGAAACCAGATGATTTGCTTCGCGCGCGTTATCGGCGTTGTGTTTTACCGTCGAGGTCATCTGCTCCATGGCAGAGGCGGTCTCCTCCAGCGAACTCGCCTGCTGTTCGGTGCGGGTTGAGAGATCAAGGTTGCCGCTGGAGATCTGATTCGAGGCCACCGCAATAGTGTCGGAGCCGGTGCGCACTTCGGTCACAATCGACAGCAGATTATCGTTCATCCGTTGCAGCGCCTGCATCAGGACACCGGTCTCGTCGCGCGACGTGACCTGCATCTGCGAACTGAGATCGCCCGCCGCCACGCGCTCAGCCACCTCAACCGCCGCCACCAGCGGACGCACAATCGAGCGGGTCAGGAAGAAGCCCAGCATGATCGCCGCCAGAATCGCCAGCGCGGAGAAAATCAGAGTGAGGGTGATGGCAGACTGGCCATTTTCCACAATCCCCTGACCTTCGCTGCGCAGCTGCGAGTCCTGAGAGTTAGCAAAATTCACCGCATCCTGCAAAAATTTATTCTGAGTGGCGGTCATGGATTTCAGCACATAGGCGCTGGCGGCATCAAAATTGCCCGCTTTCACCAGCTCGATCAGCTCCGCTTTCACCTTCTCAAACGCCTGGGAAGAGGCGAGCAGACCGGCGATCTTCTTCTTACCTATCGGGGTGACCTGAATATCTTCGATCTTCTTCATCGCCACATTGGTGCGCTGTGTCGCTTCATCCAGCTGACCATAACGTTTCGCGTTCAGCTCCGGGCGGGTGGTATCGATCACCATGCCGCGCAGGTATTTGATCTGATCGTTGACGCCATCGCGCACATCAAATGCCAGTCGCACTTTTACATAACGATCGTCAATGATCGAGGCGATCGCCGTATTAATATTGTTAATCCTGGTGATAGATGTTACGCCAATCACTATCAGTAACGTCACAACAATACCGAAGGCCGCAGCGAGCCGCATCCCCACCTTCATATTCTTGATACTGAACATGTTATCTTCCCCGTTTTATTATTAATCAGTTTTTTAGCAGCAATCCGTTTCCTTGCCGTCGTGCACGACGCCTGACTGAAGTTCAGGGTGAGGGCCGCAGGCAACAAGGTGATGCCGCGCATACAGTTATCGGACCTCTCATCTGTACCTTTAATATTTTTTAAGTAATCCGGTGCAGAAGAGGGCAGGAGAGGGTTAATGGTTAATGAATATTAATAGTTTCAGGAAGTGATCAGCGCGGCAGATGTGATCAGACAGGCCGTCAGTGAGGTGCTGACGGCCTGTAGAGAAGGTGTGGGATGAATTCAGAAGAATAAAAAGTAGAGACCGACCCAGAACACGGCGCTGAAGGTACAGGCACTGATCCAGGCCAGTTGGCGCAAACGGCCACGCAGCAGATTCTGACGGGCGGTAACAGGTAAAGTTTCAGTATGCATCATGGGGTTCCTGTCCGGGTTAAGGGGTATAAGGGGCAAAAGGCTGAATAAAAAGGTGTTCAGCGGGCCGACAGGTCAGCGGTCGGCCCGGTTTATTTGCTTAGCGGGCGGTTTCGAGCACGTTAGAAATGACGTCAGAGAGTTCATTCAGCTCAAACTTTGCCACATAGCCATCGGCACCCACTTTGCGCACGTGATCTTCGTTGGCGCTGCCGGAAAGCGAGGAGTGGATCACCACCGGCAGCACTTTCAGGATTGGGTCACGCTTGATATTGCGGGTCAGGGTGAAGCCATCCATCTCTGGCATCTCCAGATCGGTCAGCACCAGGGCAATTTTGTCGTGAATCGACTGACCGGTCGCCTGCGCTTCCTGACTCATCAGCTTGATCTTTTCCCATGCTTCCAGACCGGTGTTAAACATCAGCGCCGGAATGCCCATGCTCTTCAGGCCCTGCTCCAGCAGCTGACGCGCCACTTTGGAATCTTCCGCCACAATGGCAACGGCACCGGGGCGAAAATGGAAGGTACGGGCTTTGGTCTCTTCAGGTTCGACACCGCGCACCGAGGGGATGATGTCATACAGGATCTGCTCGACATCCAGCACCATCGCCAGATCGTTGCTCTGCTTGTCGCTGTCGAGGCAGGCGATGCTGGTGATATTGCGGCCGCCGATACCGGCTTCGGCGGTATGCACCTGGCTCCAGTCGAGACGCACAATATTCTCGACCGACTCCACGGCAAACGCCTGGGTGTTGCGCGCGTACTCTGTCACCAGCAGCAGGTTCAGGCCGGTTTCCGGCACGCAACCGGCCACGGCGGGCAGATCGATTACCGGAATAAACTGGCCGCGAATGCTCGCCATGCCCAGCAGCGGGGAACGCATGCCCGCCGCTTTGGTGATAGGCGGCATCGGCACAATTTCACGCAGCTTGAAGACGTTAATGCCAAACAGCTCTGACTTGCCTTTCAGCTGATCGGAACCTAAGCGAAACAGCAACAGTTCAAACTTGTTTGATAACGCGAGGTTCGCTCTTTCATCGATCTCTTTTTGAAAATTATCCATGGTTGCCTCTGCATTAACGCAGCTGGTGAAATAGGGTGTGAACAGGTTATCGGCAGCAATGAGAAAAAAGTGAGAAGAGAAGGGTGAAATAAAACGGACGGCCATTATTGTGCCAGGCTTAAGTCTGAAGGTTCGACATGGATACCTTTCCACTAAAGGAGTGTGAAATGAAAAAAGTGATTTTAGCGTCGCTGCTGGTGATGATGAGTGCCGGCGTCATGGCCGAAGAGGGTGGATACAAGGCTGGCGACACGCCGCCGCCGCAGCACAAGCAGGATGCGGGCTATAAGGGATCGGAAGATACCGGCCAGACACACATCGATCAGATTCGCGATTTCCGTCAGGGCGGCTATGTCACGCTGGAAGGCTATATCGTGAAGAAAGAGCAGGGCGAGCGCTATCAGTTCCGTGATAACACCGGCACGATACCGATTATCGCCGCGAAGAAAACGTTCGATGGTAAAACCTACACCGCTGATGACAAGGTGCGCGTCAGTGGCAAGGTGCAGGGCAGAGGGGATAAAACCACGCTGCATGTGATGCGTATCGACGAACCCTGACAGAAGAGGGCGAGGCGGCTGCCTCGCCCTTTTTTTTAATCCTTCAGCAGGATCGCCCGGCAGGTTTTGCCTTTGATTTTGCCCTGCTTCAGTTTCACCAGCGCCGCTTTCGCCTGGTTCGCTTCAATCGCCACGTAGGCGTGGGTCGGGGTCAGAACGATTTTCCCGATCTGCTCGGCGCGGAATCCCGCTTCTCCGGTCAGTGCCCCCAGAATATCCCCCGGACGGATTTTGGCTTTACGGCCACCATCAATGCACAGGGTCATCATGGCCGCGGGCAGCGGCTTACTGCTGCCTTTTTTCAGCGTGCTGGCAGCGACCCACGGCAGTTTCTGTTGCAGGAAATCTTCCAGCGCATGGGCGCGTGCCATCTCATCGGCCGCCACCAGGCTGACCGCCACACCATGTTCGCCGGCACGCGCCGTCCGACCAATGCGGTGCAGATGCACTTCAGGGTCCCAGGCGAGCTGGTAGTTAACTACCATCGCCAGTGATTTGATGTCGAGTCCGCGTGCCGCAACGTCGGTGGCAACCAGCACTCGTCCGCTGCCGTTGGCGAAGCGGATCAGCACCCGTTCGCGATCGCGCTGCTCCAGATCGCCATGCAGCGGCAGCGCGCTGATGTCACGCGCGTTCAGGGCCGTCGCAACATCATCACATTCACGTTTGGTGTTACAGAAGACCACACAGGATGAGGGCTGACGATCGCTGAGCAGCGCAATCAGCAGCCCCAGTTTTTCATTGTGGCTGGCTTCAAAAAATTGCTGATCGATCGAGGGCAGTTCGCTCACCTCTTCCGTCACCACGCTCAGCGCGTCACGCTGGAAGCGGCTGCTGATGGCGGTGATGCCATCGGGCCAGGTGGCGGAAAAGAGCAGCGTCTGGCGGGCGGCGGGCGTGGCTTCGATGATCGTTTCCATATCGTTCAGGAAGCCCATCTCCAGCATCCGATCCGCCTCATCCAGCACCAGGGTTTTGAGCTGGTCGAGCTTGAGGTTTTCCCGATGAATGTGGTCGAGGATACGACCCGGCGTGCCCACCACAATGTGCGGTGGATGCACCAGCGAGTCACGCTGCGCGCTCATCGGCTGTCCGCCACACAGGGTCAGCACCTTGATATTGCGGGTGAAGCGCGCCAGCTGACGCAGCACATTGCCGACCTGATCCGCCAGTTCGCGGGTCGGACAGAGGATCAATGCCTGGGTCTGAAAGCGGGTGCTGTCGATATGATGCAGTAAACCAATCCCAAAGGCGGCCGTTTTACCGCTGCCGGTTTTCGCCTGCGCACGCACGTCGCGTCCCTGCAAAATGGCGGGCAGCGTGGCGGCCTGCACCGGCGTCATGCTGGTGTAGCCCATCTCGCGCAGGTTATCGAGCTGGCTGTCGGGAAGCGAATTGAGGGTAGAAAAAGCGGTCACGGGCGCGGCCTCTGAGGCTGAAAGTGTAGGGCATGATTGCGCGGCAAGTCTGGCAGAAAGCGCGCCTCACAGCAACGGGAACCTTGATGGTAAGCCCCGTGAAACTATCCCCCACTGCACCTCTAAGAATAAGCTGAAGTTTCCCGGAAAAAGGTGGTTTTTTTTAATCGGTTGCTGCGATGTGTGTGTTATTTGTCCGAATTGGGGATTTATCAAGGCCAGCTATTATTTTATAACTCACGGTTTTTGAAAATTTATTTCATTGTTAATCAGATAACTCCTTAATAGCGACTCCAGTAATAGAATTAATCATTAAAAAATATCACCCGTCGTGCCGATAAAAATGTGGAGCTAATTGCTTTATATTTAGCGCGCCATATTCCTGGTACAACGACCGGTAGAGGGTATTTGCATTGAGTAATAGCATCCAGGGACCACATGAAAATGTGCTTAAAATAGTAGGCCGCGCCGTACTGACACTGCATGTTCATGGAGAGAGTTTATCTGCGGATAAGATCGCCTCGATGATCGGCTGTTATGCGGAAGATGAGCCCTGTGATCAGGAAGATCGTCGCTTATATGCGCTGGCAATGGAATTGATGTCGAATGACCAATGGGCGAAAAGCGCATAACAGGCGATTCGCACAGGTAAATGCAGAGCCTCCTGAGGGAGGCTCTGTTGTTTCAGGCCGCTGTCCGCACAAAGACCGCTTTACCGCGTGAAAAGGTCGCCACGACTGGCGAAATCCGCGCCACCGCTTCAGCGGAGCAGCTGGCGGCAACCAGCATCATGCTGGCTTCATCCCCCACCTCCGGCCACTGACGCTTGCCCTGCGCTGACAGGGGCAGCCGATCGTCAGTGGCGATCGCCAGCGCCCGCGACAGGGAAAACTCATCCGATCCGCGATAGAGCTGCGCATAGAGATTCGCTTTTTCCAGCATGCTGCCGCTGCCAAACGGCGACCAGTGATCGATCACGCTGTCGGTGCCGGTCATCACCTTCACCCCCGCCGCCTGTAACTGCGGGATCGGCATGGTCAGTTTGCCGAGCGGCAGGGTTGAGGCGACGCTGAACTGCTGCTCCGCCAGCCCCTCAATCATCTTTTGCAGCGCGCTGCCACTCAGGGTCGCCAGCGCAAAGCCGTGGCTCAGGGTCACTTTCCCCTTCAGCGAGGGGTTTTTTGCCACCGTGTCGATCATATAGTGCATCGCCGCGACGCCCGCCGCAGAGGTTTCATGCAGGTGAATATCGACGCCGCGCTGGTAGTCGAGCGCAATCTGGAACATCGCATCCAGCGACTTCTCCATCGCACCATCCACACTGGTGGGATCGAGTCCGCCGACATACTCCACGCCGCGCTGCATCGCCTCGCGCATCAGGCCATCCACCTGCGAATGCAGCAGGCCATGCTGGGGAAAGGCGACGATCTCGCAGGGAAAGTCGGGATGATTCGCCAGCGCCGCCTGCAAATGTTCCAGACTCTGCAAACCGCTGACCGGATCGATATTGCAGTGGCTGCGGGCGCGGGTGGTGCCTTTGGCGTGCAGCAGGGCGATCAACCCTTCGGCGCGCGCCTGTGAGTGCGGCAGCAGCTGCGGGATCAGCACCTGCTCGCGCGCAATCATATCCATAATGGTTTTGCCCTGACGCGGACGCGGTGCCTGCCACGGGCCGCCATAGAAGGTCTTATCCAGATGGATATGCATATCCTGAGTGGCGGGCAGCAGCAGGGCATCTCCGGCATCCCATGAGGGCAGCGTGCTGTCGCCCTCGCCAGCTGGTTGCAGCTGGTCAAATTTACCGTTGCGCACGCTGATGTCATAGCGGCCGGTCCGGGTGGCGACGATCTCATTATCTTCACGGATAAACCCCTCTTCCAGCCGCACGTTGCGCAGCAGATAGTGATCCTGCTGCGGCAGGGCGGCGGGCTGGTCAGGGAGAGAGGAGGACGGGCGCGCAGGGCTCGCTGCGCTGGCAAGGCCCGCGGCCAGCAGCCCGCCAGCGGCGGTCCAGCGGACGCTCTGGCCGAGGAAATCACGACGGCTCGGAGAAGGGGAAAGGGACATCAGAGGCTCCTGCAAAGTGAACAAAAGCTTAATCTGACAAAGGCTGCGTCAGCCTGCTGCGTTATTTTCCACTGGCAGCTATTCGATAGCTCACTGCCAGCGCAGCTGGCTGAAGGTGGCCAGGGCTTCCGCCAGTTCTCGTTGCAGCGCATCCTGCGGCTGGCGGCAGAACAGCGCCAGTTCAAAGGTATCAATCACCGGCAGACCCGCTTCGCTGCCCAGCACCCGATGCTGCGGCAGACGGCAGCTGGCGGGCAGCAGGGTCAGACCGAGTCCCTGCGCGCTGGCGGCGGCGAGGGCGACCAGGCTGGCGCTGCTGTAACTGATGCGCCAGCTACGGCCCAGCGCGTCAAGCGTCTGGCACACCTCGTCGCGATAGAGCCCCTGCTGCGGAAACAGCACCAGCGGCACCGGGGTCTGTTCAAAGCAGGGCCAGGCGGCGCTGTCGAGCCACAGCAGCGGCTCCGGGCGCGACGCCAGCGGACGTTCGCCAGCGGGCTGTTTAATCAGCATAATATCCAGCTCCTCACGCTGCCAGGCGCGGCGCAGCTCCACCTGCATGCCGCTCATCACGTCCAGCCGCAGCTGAGGATGGTCGCGGCTGAAATGGGCCAGCAGACCGGCGGTGGGGGCGGCGAAATCTTCCGGCACGCCCAGCCGCAGCACCCCGTCGCGCCATTTATCGCTCAGCACATCGTGGGCTTCCCCGTTCAGGGCGATGATCCGCCGGGCGTAGCCTAAAAGTTTCTCCCCCTCTTCGGTGATCTGCACCTGATGCGAGGAGCGCACCAGCAGATCCTTGCCAACCATCTCCTCCAGCCGTCGCACCTGCTGACTGACGGTGGACTGCGACAGATGGACCCGCTCAGCCGCGCGGGTAAAGCTGCGCGTTTCGCACACCGCCACAAAGCTGAGCAGCTGCTGCGGCGTAAACATCGGCTGACGATTCATTTTTCCACTACCTGGCAGAGTCATATTTCATTTCCAGATAGTAACGGCTGCTGGCAGGCTGACAACTTTTAAATCTGCGGATCTGTGATGAACAAAGATAACAACCTGCTGCTGGCGGCACTGGTGCTGGCCGGGCTTAATATGCGCCCCCTGATGACCTCGGTCAGTCCGTTACTCGGCCAGCTGCGGCACAGCATCGGCCTCTCACCGCTGGCGGCGTCGCTGCTGCCTGCGCTGCCGATGATGATGATGGGCGGCATCGCGCTGGTCAGCGCCCCGCTGATGCAGCGTTTTACGGTGCGCACGCTGCTGCTGGGCGGATCAGCGCTGCTGCTGCTGGCGCTGCTGAGCCGGCTGTTTCTCACTGACGGAGGCGGGCTGGTACTGAGCACGGTTCCGGGCGGCGCGGGCATCGGCATGGTGCAGATGGCGATGCCGGGCCTGATCCGTCAGCGCTTCGCTGCCCGCAGCGCGCCAGTGACCGGCTTATGGGCGGCGGCGCTGATGGGCGGCGGTGGGATTGGCGCGGCGATAACGCCCTGGCTGGCGGCGCAGGTCGGCTGGCAGGGCGCGCTGAGCGGCTGGGCGCTGCCGGTGGTGCTGGCGCTGTTGCTGTGGTTGTTTATCACCACGCCCGCGGCAGCGGGCCGTGACGCGGCAGAGCTGCCTTCGCTATGGCGCAAGCCCCGCGCCTGGACGCTGGCGCTGAGCTTTGGCCTGGTAAATGGCGGCTATGCGATCTGCGTCGCCTGGCTGCCCGACTTCTATCATCAGCTCGGCTGGAGCGCCCAGGCGGGCGGCTCGCTGCTTGGGGTGATGATCGGCTGTCAGGTGATGGGTGCACTGCTGCTGCCGTTGCTGGCGCGCGGGCGCGATCGTCGTCCGCTGCTGCTGCTGACGCTGGCTTTGCAGTTCAGCGGCATGCTCGGCTTTCTGCTGGCACCCGGACTGGCGCCCTGGCTCTGGGCGGGGATCGCGGGTGCCGGACTGGGTGGGGCGTTTCCGCTGGCGCTGGTGCTGGCGCTGGATCACCTGGCTCAGCCGCAGGCCGCGGCCCGGCTGGTGGCCTTTATGCAGGGCGTCGGCTTTATCATCGCTGGCTGCATGCCGTTTATCGCCGGGCAGCTTCATCAGCTCACCGGTCACTTCACCAGCGTCTGGCTGCTTCAGGCGGCGGTGACACTGCTGCTGGTCGGGCTGAACCTGCGTTTTCATCCCCGCAGCTATCCGCGTGCCTTCCCGGAAGAAAATCGATGATTTTGGTCCGACCAATAGCGGCAATATTTTTCTCTGGTTCACACAACGCGAAAAATCACTTAACTTCTGTTGCCACTGGTTAACAATGCATTAACTATCTCTTGCCATAAGCGCCGCATAACCATTTTGGTCGGACCAATCCGGCGGCGCAGCTGGCGCGTGGCATGGCGACCGCGCGCCACATTTCTTCCACTCCTGGAGATACCGGCATGCAGATCTGGCAACAAAACTACGATCCGCTGGGCAATATCTGGCTTTCGAGCCTGGTCGCACTGATCCCGATTCTGTTTTTCTTCTTCGCGCTGATTAAGCTGAAGATGAAGGGCTACCTGGCCGCCACCGCCACCGTGGGGCTGGCGCTGCTGGTGGCGCTGTTTCTCTATCAGATGCCGACAGCGCAGGCACTGGCCGCCGTGGTGTATGGCTTTCTCTATGGTCTCTGGCCGATCGCCTGGATTATTGTCGCGGCGGTCTTTGTCTATAAGATCTCGGTCAAAACCGGCCAGTTCGATATTATCCGCGCTTCGATCCTGTCGATTACCCCGGATCAGCGGCTGCAAATGCTGATTGTCGGCTTCTCGTTTGGTGCCTTTCTGGAAGGTGCGGCGGGCTTTGGCGCACCGGTGGCGATCACCGCCGCGCTGCTGGTCGGGCTGGGCTTTAATCCGCTCTACGCCGCCGGACTCTGCCTGATTGTGAATACCGCGCCGGTCGCCTTTGGCGCGATGGGCATTCCGATTATCGTGGCCGGGCAGGTCACCGGGCTGGACAGCTTCGCCATCGGGCAGATGGCCGGCCGCCAGCTGCCGCTGCTGACCCTGATTGTGCTGTTCTGGATTATGGCGATCATGGATGGCTGGCGCGGGGTGAAAGAGACCTGGCCGGCAGTGGTGGTGGCGGGGGGCTCCTTTGCTATCGCCCAGTTCCTCAGCTCCAACTTCCTCGGCCCGGAACTGCCCGATATTATCTCGTCGCTCGCCTCGCTGATTTCGCTGACGCTGTTTCTGAAGGTCTGGAAACCGGTGCGTATCTTCCGCTTCGCCAGCGCCGACGCGCAGCCCGATCCGGCGCTGCCGGTGCAGCACTACCGGCTGGGGCAGATTGTTCGCGCCTGGATGCCGTTCCTGTTCCTCACCGCCACCGTTACGCTCTGGAGCATTCCGCCGTTTAAAGCGCTGTTCGCCAAAGGTGGCGCGCTTTACGACTGGGTGCTGAGCGTGCCGGTGCCGCTGCTGAATGAGCTGGTGGCGCGGATGCCGCCGGTGGTGGGCAGCGCCACGCCTTATCCGGCGATCTTTAAGCTCGACCTGGTTTCCGCTACCGGCACCGCCATCTTAATTGCGGCGATCATGGCGATGGTGCTGCTGCGCATGAAGCCAAAAGCGGCGCTGCGCACCTTTGGTGAGACGCTGAAAGAGCTGGCGCTGCCGATCTACTCCATCGGCATGGTGCTGGCCTTTGCCTTTATCTCCAACTACTCCGGCCTCTCCGCGACCCTGGCGCTGGCACTGGCCCACACCGGCCATGCTTTCACCTTCTTTTCGCCGTTCCTCGGCTGGCTGGGGGTTTTTCTGACCGGGTCAGACACCTCCTCCAACGCGCTGTTTGCGGCTTTACAGGCCACTACCGCGCAGCAGATTGGCGTCTCCGATATTCTGCTGGTGGCGGCTAATACCACCGGCGGCGTCACCGGTAAGATGATCTCGCCGCAGTCGATCGCCATCGCCTGTGCGGCGGTCGGACTGGTGGGGAAAGAGTCCGATCTGTTCCGCTTTACGGTTAAACACAGCCTGATTTTCACCTGCCTGGTGGGGATCATTACCACCCTTCAGGCTTACGTATTCCCCTGGATGATCCCATGAACCCGACTGTTTCACCGCTGGTGGCGCGCCTGCGGGCTTATATCAGCGAACATCAGCTCACCGCGGGGATGCGCCTGCCCGCCGAACGCCAGCTGGCGGCGGAACTGGGCGTCTCCCGCTCCTCGCTGCGCGAAGCGCTTCAGCAGCTGATCAGCAGCGGGATGCTGATCAGCCGACGCGGCGGCGGCACCTGGGTGCGTCAGCAGCTGGCTCCCTGGTCGGAACAGCGCATCGTCGAGCCGATTCGCCAGCTGCTGCATGACGATCCTGACTACCGCTACGACATCCTGGAAGCGCGCCACGCGATTGAGGCCAGCACCGCCTGGCACGCCGCGCTGCGCGCCAGCGACGCCGATAAAGAGAAGCTGCAATACGCCTTTGACGCCACGCTGAAGCTCAAAGAGAGTGACGATCCCGATCTCGCGGCCCAGGCGGATGTGCGCTTCCATCTGGCGATTGCCGAGGCGTCGCACAATGTGGTGCTGTTGCAGACCATGCGCGGCTTTTTTGAGCTGTTGCAGTCGTCGGTGATGCAGAGCCGCCAGCGTATGTATACCCAGCCAGCGATTTTTGCCCGCCTGACCGAACAGCATCAGGCGCTGCTCAACGCCATTCTCGCCGGTGAGGCTGAAGCCGCCCGCCAGGCGGCGATGCAGCATCTGGGCTTTGTTCACACCACCATGAAAAGCCTGCATGAAGATGAAGCGCGCCAGGCGCGCATCACCCGCTTACCGGATAACGACACACGCAACCCAAAGGAATCTGACTGATGATTATCTCAGCTGCCAGTGACTATCGCGCCGCCGCGCAACGTATCCTGCCACCGTTCCTGTTCCACTATCTGGATGGCGGTGCCTATGCCGAACATACGCTGCGGCGTAACGTGGAAGATCTCTCCGACGTGGCGCTGCGCCAGCGCATTCTGAAGAACATGTCGGAACTGAGTCTTGAAACAAAATTATTCAATGAAACCCTGTCGATGCCGGTGGCGCTGGCCCCGGTCGGGCTGTGCGGGATGTACGCCCGCCGTGGGGAGGTGCAGGCGGCGCGCGCCGCCGCCCTGAAGGGCATCCCGTTTACCCTCTCGACCGTCTCGGTCTGTCCGATTGAAGAGGTGGCCCCGCAGATTAACCGGCCGATGTGGTTCCAGCTCTACGTGCTGCGCGATCGCGGCTTTATGCGCAATGCGCTGGAGCGCGCCAAAGCCGCTGGTTGTTCAACACTGGTGTTTACCGTCGATATGCCGACACCGGGCGCACGCTACCGTGACGCCCACTCCGGCATGAGCGGCAATCACGCGGCGCTGCGTCGTTACTGGCAGGCCGTGACCCATCCGCAGTGGGCGCTGGATGTGGGGTTGCAGGGCCGTCCCCACGATCTGGGAAACATCTCCGCCTATCTGGGCAAACCCACCGGGCTGGAAGATTACATCGGCTGGCTGGCCAACAACTTCGATCCCTCCATCAGCTGGAAAGATCTGGAGTGGATCCGGGAGTTCTGGGATGGGCCGATGGTGATCAAGGGCATTCTCGATGCGGAAGATGCGCGCGATGCGGTGCGCTTCGGCGCAGATGGCATCGTGGTTTCCAACCACGGCGGTCGCCAGCTGGATGGCGTGCTCTCATCGGCGCGCGCGCTGCCCGCCATCGCCCATGCGGTGAAAGGCGACATCACCATCCTGGCCGACAGCGGCATCCGCAACGGACTGGATGTGGTGCGGATGATTGCGCTGGGCGCAGACAGCGTGCTGCTGGGACGCGCCTTTATCTATGCGCTGGCCACCCACGGTCAGCGCGGCGTGGAGAACCTGCTGAACCTGATTGAGAAAGAGATGCGCGTTGCCATGACCCTGACCGGGGCGAAGTCGATCGGCGAGATCACCCGCGATTCGCTGGTGCAGGCGGAGGCGCTGCTGACGCCGCAAAGCCCGCCGCCGCGTCCCCGCGCGGTGAGTTAACCCGGCGAAACTGAATCGCCTGGCTATACTTAACTTCTTTACCAACAGGAGGAACGAGATGACCATTCATAAGAAAGGTTCAGCACATTGGGAAGGCGATATTAAAGGCAAAGGTACGGTCAGTACCGAGAGCGGCGTACTGAGCCAGCAGCCCTATGGCTTTAACACCCGTTTTGAAGGCGGTAAAGGCACTAACCCGGAAGAGCTGATTGGCGCGGCGCATGCGGCCTGTTTCTCGATGGCGTTATCGCTGATGCTGGGTCAGGCGGGCCATCCGCCAGAAAGCATCGATACCACCGCAGATGTGTCACTGGATAAGAAAGGTGAAGGCTTTGCCATCACCAAAGTGGCGCTGACCAGCACCATCTCTCTGCCAGGCATTGATGAGTCGACCTTCGATGAGATCATCAATAAAGCCAAAGCGGGCTGTCCGGTTTCTCAGCTGCTGAACGCAGAGATTACGCTGGATTACACCCTGAACAACTGATGCCGTAACGGGTCGCCTTTTGGCGGCCCTGGCAGTATGCTAAGCACCAGCGGTCCTGTTGTTGACCGAAACAGATGCGCCTTCTGGCGCATCTTCGCTTTCTGACAGGGAGAAAAGCGGCGTATGAGATCCCGTACGGCGAAAAAACAGTGGAAAATGGTGCTGGTATTGCTCTGCATCTGCGGCGCGCTGCTGCTGATCCGCTGGGCGGCGATGATCTGGGCCTGACGTAATGAAGGGGATAGGCCGCCACACGCTCGGCATACTACTGATGGTGATTATCGTGCTGGAAGCTGTGCACTTCCTGCTGACCGCCTCCTGGCTGCCGTGGCGATAATCTGACTCAGACAAACGCATCCTCACGCCGCTTAGCCCGCACGTCGCTGCGCGCAATGCGATAAGCCTTGCGTGGATCGCCCACCACGAACTCAAAGGTCGGGGTGTAGTAAAAGGGCAACCAGCCGCCATAACTGCTCTCCCACTCCCAGCGAACGGGGCAGGGCCACAGAATGCCATCATATAAAAGATAATATACCCAGCGTCCACCAGGACGACGGGGGCGTGATGTTTTCATGGGATTCACAACGGTAATGGGTAACAACAGCTTATATTTTGTACGCTAAAGCGCCAGCTTGCAATGTTGCAGCCGAGCTTTATTGCGGCTGGCCCTGATTTAGCGATGCACTTCACCACACAGCAGGACCACATTCGGCCTGACTTTATGAATACGGTTGGCCATGGTTTCACAGGCCACTTTAGTCGGGTAGATGCGCTCGGAAACCGGCAGCGCCTCACAGGCGTCGTAGCCGCACGCACTGACTAACAACACAAATCCTATCAACATGCTCGTCTCCTTTACACGGTCTGGTGGTGCGGACTGTGAGTCTTTTCATTCCTTTTTACCAACCAGTATAGACAAACGTGACGGGGCGGCTTTATCAGCGGGAGCGGTGCGCCCTTCGGCGGGCGTCAGGCCGGGCGGATCATCCTGACGCGCAGAGCCGTGCGGCGGTTCAGCCCGCGAAATACCAGGCGGGCAGCAGCGCAATCAGGTTATTCAGGGTGTGCAGGAAGATCGGCAGCGCCAGGCTGTTGCTGCGCAGGCGCGCATAGCAGAGCAGCAGCGAGAAGAGCGTCAGGGCGATAATGGTCTGCCAGTGCACATACTGGGTGTGCATCGCCGCGAACAGCAGCGAGGTCAGCAGCATACAGGCGAAGCGGCTGCGCGGCGCCCACAGCAGAAAGCCCTGTAAGAGGAAACCGCGAAACAGCACCTCTTCAAACACCGGTGCCAGCAGCACGGCGGTCAGCAGCAAAATCAGCAGTGAGTTGCGTCCCTGCTGCGCCTGCATCACCAGCCAGCCTTCCGGCTGCATGAACTGCGTCTGCGCCGCCATCAGAATAAACAGCACGCCAATAAACAGCAGGGTTTGCAGCATACGCAGTTCGCCCAGCGGCAAATCGCTGCGGCGCTGGCAGTAAAAACGGTAGAGCGGGTAGATCACCGCAAATTCGAACAGGCAGAGCACCGGCACCAGCAGGCCGTCATTGCGCAGCACGCCGTAATTGGGAAACAGCGTGATCAGCATGGTGATCAGGTAATAAACCACAAAGCTGCCGACGTAGAACAGCGTCAGGGTCACTTTGTCGGAAATGGTGTTCATAGGCGACTCAGCCAGCGAAGGTTAGCGCATAGTAGCAATGCGCCTGATCGCTGTCGAGTCAGCCAATAACACAATATTTACGCGCTAAATTTTAGCCGCAGACTAAACACCAGAGCGAGTGAGCCGATAACAGAGGAAACTAATCTGGCCCATCTGACACGCTGTGTTGCAGGCCCGGTATCTGAAACCCTGGTTGTGTAGTGAGCACTCTTAATGACTTTTGATCCACCGGCAGCGCCGCCATCATCGTTTACACATGCAGCAGAAGACCGCACTGTCCGCTTTACGCGGCGCAGTCTGCGCACGCTTTCGCTGCTGCTGTTTGGCGTGCTGGTGCTCTCGATGCTGATGGTGCTGACCATTGCGCAGCGGCAAAACAGCGTCTCGGTTGAGCATGACCATCTGCTGATGGAGCAGGCGTGGAAAAATCGCCAGGAAGCGATGATCACCGACATCCGTGATTATGCCTTCTGGGGCGAAGCCTGGCGCAATCTGCACCTGAAAGTAGATAAGGTCTGGGCGTTTAACGAAGAGAATTTCGGCCCAGGGCTCTATCAGGAGTATCATTACGAAGGGGTGTTTGTCGTCGATGGCGAGGGACGCACCAGCTACGCGGTGATTAACGGCCAGCTGGCGAATACCCCGCTGGAGGCCTGGCTGGGCAGGCAGACCAGCGGGATGATTGCCGCCGCGCGCCAGCTCAATAACGCCGCCCTGACCCGTAATGCCATCATTAATCATCAGGCGGCGATTGTGGTCGCCGCACCAATCAGCCGTGGCAAAGTGACCGGGCTGCCCACCAAAGCGGGACCGCCGTCGATCATGGTGTTTGTGAATCTGTTCACCCCAGCCAAGCTGCAAGAGCTGGGCGTGACGCTGGATGTGCGCGACCCCCGCAACCCCACCAGCGCAGAGGATGCCATACGTGAGCCGCGCATGCTCCAGCCGGTCGCCGGTGGCGAACCGGTGGTGCTGCGCTGGACGCCTAAAATGCCGGGCATGGGCCTGATCCTGTTTCTGCTGCCGCTGCTGCTGCTGATGGCGATTATCATCGGCCTGATCACCCGCCGCGTCAGCCGGCACGCCTTATATAACGCGATTCTTTCGGACCGGCGTTTCGCCCTGCTGACCATCAGCCAGCAGGAGCTGGCCAGCAGTGAGGCGCGCTTCCGCGATCTCGCGGAGGCGGCGTCAGACTGGATCTGGGAAACGGATGAAGAGGGCCGCCTGATCTATCTCTCCTCACGTTTCGAGGCGGTGACCGGCCATGAAATCGCCCACTGGCTGGGGCGACATCTCGACCATCTGCTGACCCACCCCAGCCACTCTCTGGTTGCCTGGCTGCTGCGCCAGCAACAGGAGCCGCAACCGATGCCACTGCGCTGTCAGTTTATGTCGGCACAGGGCGACCGGCGCATTGGTCAGCTGGTGGCGAAAACCATCTGGCAGGATGCGCGGCGCATCGGGTTTCGCGGTACGGTGTCGGACATTACCCAGGGGATGGAAGCGGAAGCGCGCATCCAGTTCCTGTCGCGCCACGATGTCCTGACCGGTTTATCAAATCGCCTCCAGTTGCAGGAGTTCCTGACGCTGCACTTTGAGCAGCGCGAGGAGGCCACGCCGCTGACCCTGATTACGCTCGATCTCGATCAGTTCCGGCCCATCAATGAAACCTGGGGCCACGCGGTGGGTGACGAGGTGCTGAGCCAGATAGCCCAGCGGCTGAAGCGCTCTATCGGTCCGCACGAACTGGTGGCGCGACTGGGCGGCGATGAGTTCGTGCTGGTGTTGCGGGAGGCGAACCGGGATCGGGTCGATCAGCGCTGTGCCCAGCTGGTGCATGAGATGCAGCAGCCGGTCAGCACCGGTCAGCATGTCCACTATCTTACTATCAGCATGGGGATCGCCTGCGCGCCGCAGGACTCCACTCATGCGGAAATGCTGTTGCGGATGTCAGATATTGCGCTGAATGAAGCGCGTGAAGCGGGGCGCAATCAGTGGGTCTGGTACGCCAATGAGATGGCGAGTCAGCATGACGACAAGCGCGAACTCTCCCGGCGCATTGAGAAGGCGCTGAAGAATAATGAGTTTCGCCTGCACTATCAGCCGCGCTATCAGCTGCTGAGCGGACAACTGGCGGGGGCCGAGGCGCTGATTCGCTGGCAGATCGCTCCCGATCAGTGGATCACCCCGGATCGCTTTATTCCGCTGGCGGAAGAGAGTGGTCTGATCGCCACCATCAGCGACTGGGTACTGATGCGCGCCTGCGAAGATGCGCTGGGGTGGGGCGGCGATCGCTACGTCTCGGTCAATATCTCCCCGATGGAGTTCCGCACCAGCGATCTGGTACAGCGGGTCGCCAGCGCGCTGGAGAGAAGCGGCCTGCCCGCGACCCGGCTGGAGCTGGAGATCACCGAAAACGTTACTTTTGAACATCCCCAGCATGCGCTGGAGGTGATGCAGGGCTTACGATCGCTGGGCGTGCGCCTGACGGTTGACGATTTCGGCACCGGCTATGCGGCGCTGGGCTATCTGAAAACCTTCCCGTTTAACGGCCTGAAGATTGACCGCTCATGGATGAAAGATTTCCCGGAGTCGCAGCAGGCGCAGTCGGTGGTGGCGGGGATTATCGCGCTGGCGCGCGCCTTTGCGCTGACCATTACGGCGGAGGGGATTGAGACAGAAGCGCAGCTGAACCAGCTCAAACAGCTCTCGTGCGAAGAGGGGCAAGGCTACTTCCTCGGTCGGCCGATGCCGCTGGCCGCATTCAGTACGCTTCTGGAAAGAACCGCGCAAAACCCGACAGAGCGGGATTAACGCACTTTGACCGCCACGGCGGTCATCAGCATGGCGCAGACGATAAAAATAATCAGTTCCATCATTACCTCTCTGGACTCAGCAAAGTTTACGAACAGACTGTATTTATTTTAGGCAGTGAGTGCGATTATTCCTAAAATTTCCTGTGACTGGCGCGCCTGTTTTACCCGGCTGTAACAACTTTACCTTTCCGGGGTTCAGGTCGGCTGGCACGTTTTGCTACTCTTGAAACAGGTTTACCCGTTCAACAGGAGAAAAAACGTGAAATTTTATGGAAAAGGGCTGCTGGTTATCGGGCTGTTTGCTTTAACCGCCTGTCAGTCTGCCAGCAAACCCGACACCGCCAGTGTGCCGCACGATCCTGACGCTGACCGCTGTGGCGCTTCGCAGTTTCAGAGCTACGTCGGTAAACCCTTAACGGCGCTCCAGGGGCAGCACTTTGAGCAGCAGGTCCGCGCGATCCCCTACAACTCGGCGGTTACCATGGACTTCAACCTTAACCGGCTTAACTTCCTGGCCGATAAAAGCGGCAACATCAGTTCCGTCTACTGTGGCTAGCGGCAAAAGCTGAGGCGCTGTCATCCTCCTGTCATCCAGGCAGGCGAGGATAAGCGGGCGTTTCGGCATTTTCCCGTCACTCAAAAGAGTATGCTCGTCTTGTTTATTCCCGCCCCGGCGGGAATTTTTTTAGCGGCGTCGGGCCGCGACAGGAGTGGAAATGAAACGGTTATCGGGCGTGGGGTTGGCTGCGCTGCTGCTCAGCAGCGCACTGGCGCAGGCTTCCAGCGAGCAGGCCTGGCAGCAGAGTCATCAGGTGATGGTACAGGCCTGTATCAACGCCAGTCACCTCAGCAAAGTGAAGGTGCTGGGGGAGGCGATCGAGTATGACGATAGCGTGGGTTACAGCGCGCTGTTGCTGGAGGGGCGTTATCCCCAGCGACAGATGAAGAATAAGCGCGGACGGGAACTCTGCCTGTTTCAGCGCAGCAGCGGACGGGCCAGCGTCAGTGAAACGGATAAGCTGCGCTGGGTGAAGTAGGGGCTTACTCCTCTGGGCGCGTCTCCATCAGCTGAGCCAGCAGGGTACGGTAAGCATGCAGCCGCTGTTCATCGCCTTCCACCTCCAGCCTGGCGATCACCCGCGCCACCACGGCTTTGTTGGTGGCGGGCTGACCCGCCTCCATCAGCTCGCGCAGAATCACCGCCAGCAGGTCAGATTCCGGCGGCACCCGCCAGTCCGGGCTATTGAAATAGTCGGTGATAGCTCGGCTGGCGCTGTTAGGTTGCACTCTCATTCCCTACCTCCGCTAAAACAACAACGCATCCCTTACGCGACAGCATAAGGGAGGATGAGTGATGGGTTGAACCGGAACGCCTCAGCGCTGACGCAGCCTCTGCGCCGCTTTTGCTAAAGCGTCTGCGTCGATCAGGAAGATCGCCGCTTCGCCTGGAACTGGCGGTTTTTTAAACATAGAAGGCGCGCGAATAATTGTCAGTAACAGCCTGACATATTTTTTTATATTGATGGCCGCGCCTGCTTCACTTCACGCCGGGGCGCAGGATCCATGCGGTAAAAGGCGGCTGTGAGGTTGTTTGCTGCCGCTCATGGCGGCAACTGGAGTGAAATCGGGCGTTTTAGCGGATGTGCCATGTTTTGTCAGTCCCCGCGGGCCACTGCGCGTTACACTTCCCATTCCGTTTCCTGTTAATCATCTCCTCATGCCACGTGCTATTGAACCCTGGAAGATAAACCTGATTTCGGTCTGGTTTGGCTGTTTTTTTACCGGACTGGCGATCAGCCAGATTATTCCCTTTCTGCCGCTCTACCTTGAACAGCTTGGCGTCTCTGGCGGTGAGTCGCTGAGCCTCTGGTCGGGGCTGACCTTCAGCATCACCTTCGTCATCTCCGCCGCAGTGGCCCCGCTGTGGGGCAGTCTGGCCGACCGCAAAGGCCGCAAGCTGATGCTGCTGCGCGCAGCATTGGGGATGGCGCTGGTGATCCTGCTTCAGGCGTTTGTCACCGAAGCCTGGCAGCTGCTGCTGCTGCGCGCGCTGATGGGGCTGACCTCAGGCTATATTCCCAACGCCATGGCGCTGGTGGCGGCGCAGGTACCGCGTGAACGCAGCGGCTGGGCGCTGAGCTGCGTTTCAACCGGGCAGATTGGCGGGGTGATCCTCGGGCCGATGCTGGGAGGGCTGCTGGCGGACTGGGTTGGCCTGCGCACGGTATTTATCGTCACCGCCGCGCTGCTGATGATCAGCTTTCTGGTGACGCTGTTCCTGATAAAAGAGATCGGTTATGTCCCGGTAAGCAAAAAAGATAAGCTCAGCGGACGCGAGGTTTTCCGCTCACTGGACAATCCAAAGCTGATGCTCTGCCTTTTTTGCACCACTATGGTGATCCAGATGTGCAACGGTTCGGTGAATCCGATTCTGACGCTGTTTGTGCGCGAGCTGGCACCTCACGCCGAAAATATCGCCTTTCTGAGCGGCGTGATTGCCGCCTTACCCGGCGTGTCCGCGCTGATGGCTGCGCCCCAGCTCGGGCGACTGGGCGATCGCATCGGCACTCAGCGCATTCTGCTGGCGACCATGGTAATCGCGCTGCTGCTGTTTATCGCCATGTCCTTTGTCACCAGCGCGACGCAGCTCGGGGTGTTACGTTTTCTGCTCGGCTTCGCCGATGGGGCCATGATGCCGGCGGTGCAGACTCTGCTGGTGCGCCACTCGCGCGACACGATCACCGGCCGGATTTTCGGCTACAACCAGTCGTTTATGTATCTCGGCAATGTCGCCGGTCCGCTGCTGGGGGCCGCGGTTTCGGCGGTGGCGGGCTTCCGCTGGGTCTTCTTTGCCACCGCCGTGGTGGTGCTGATTAACGTGCTGTTTCTGAAGCGCTTTTACCGCCGTCCGCAAACGGAGCTGCCAGCCTCCGCTGTGCGATCCGCAGCGTCCCCTGCCAGCGCTGCTGAGTCAGCAGAAACTCAGGACTGACGCTGGGGCTCCAGGAGTCATCGCCACCGACGCCCATATGGGCGATGTCCAGATGGAGCCAGCAGCCCGCTTCCGGGCGCAGAAGGTGGCGATGCGACGCCTCGCGCAGCTGCTCCAGGCTGAAGCGGCCCAGAGAGAAGGCGAAATCGCCGTTGACCTGCCAGCTGCCGCTGTCGAGCTGACGGGTACCGCAGCGCAGCCCGTTCTCACCCGGAAAGACATAGGGGGTGAAAAGCTGTTCCAGCGGCAGCTGCCAGCGGGAAAACTGCGCCGCCAGCTGGCGATCGGGATAATTTTCATGCGGGCCCAGGCCGAGCCAGCTCACCTGCTGCGGGATCTGCGCCAGCTGACAGCGTAATCCGATGCGGGCCGGTGGCGGCAGGCCGCGGGAGTGCTCAACACTGAACAGAAGCTCCAGTTCACCCTCTGCGGTGATCTGAAAGCGTTTACGGCTGATAAAGGCGAGCTGGCCATTGGCGTGCCAGCCGTGCAGCGTCTCTACCTGTACCGCATGCGACAACGCATCCGCCTCGATAGAGACCAGACGGCTGCTCATCTGGTCATAGCCCGCCGCTTTCCAGCGCTCGACCCAGGCGTTGGGATCGACCCGCTCCGCTTCACTGGTGCCAATGTCATTATCCAGCGGGGCGCGAATAAAGCACGCCTGTAAAGGGGAGAGCAGCGTCGGCTGATCCTCCACAAACCACTGAACCAGCTCCCCGCTGTGGCGTGAAAAATGCCAGCGCTGCTGCTGATGCGTCACGATAATCTCGTCCGCCTCGTGGCGCAGCTGGGGTGCCTCGCCCGCTGCTGGCGGCTCAGGTAGCGCCAGCGCCGACGGCAGCGCCCATTGATCCCAGGCGACGCGCCAGCCTGCTTCGCTCCAGCGGGTCGGCCGAAGCTGATGCACCGCGACGCTGAGCCAGCATTCACCTTGTAAGGCAGGGGGCGACGGCAGCGTAATCCGCTGCTGACCCTGCGCCGGAATATCCAGCAAAATTTCCCCCTCGCTGACAGGCTGGCCCGCCTGCTCAATGCGCCAGCGCAGCTGTTCATTATCACTGTGGCGGAACAGATATTCGCTGCTGACGGTAAAGGTCAGCGGATCGCTGGGATCGACCTTAAACTGCCAGAACTGCTGGGCGCGCTGCGCCTCATAGAGCGCCGGATGCGGTGTGCGATCGGCAAACACCAGTCCGTTCATGCAGAACTGACGGTCATTGGGCTTATCACCAAAATCGCCGCCATAGGCCTGCCACGGCTGGCCCCGATCGTCATAGCGGGTCAGGCTCTGATCGACCCAGTCCCAGACAAAGCCGCCCTGCAAGCGCGGGAACTGGCGAAACGCCTGCCAGTATTTAGCGAAACCGCCAAAGCTGTTGCCCATCGCATGGGCATATTCACACAGGATCAGCGGCCGCGTTTCGCCCGGCAGACCGATCCACTTCTTCAGCGACCACTTCGGCACCGCCGGGAAGGGCTGATCCTCATCGACCCTGGCATACATCGGGCAGATGATGTCAGTGGCGGCGGTATCGGCACCTCCCCCCTCATACTGCACCGGACGGGTGGGATCGCTGCTCTTGACCCAGCGGTAGAGCGCATCGTGCGTCGCGCCATGCCCCGACTCATTGCCCAGCGACCAGATAATGATGCAGCAGTGGTTGCGATCGCGCTGCACCATGCGCGTCACCCGTTCGCTGTAGGCGGCAAACCAGCGTGGATCGTCTGAGAGGCGGTTCATCGGCTGCATACCGTGGGTTTCGATATTCGCCTCATCCACCACGTAGAGCCCATACTGGTCGCAGAGCCGATACCAGAGCGGATGATTAGGGTAGTGGGAACAGCGCACCGCATTGAAGTTGTGCTGTTTCATCAGCTCAATGTCGCGGCGCATCATCGCTTCATCCACCACCTGACCCTGCTCCGGGTGATGCTCATGACGATTAGTGCCGCGGATCAGCAGCGGTTTGCCGTTCAGACAGAGTAAGCCGTTATCGATCGTGACCTGGCGGAACCCGACATCATAGGCTTCTGCCTCAATCAGCTGCTGATTTTCATCCAGCAGCGCCAGCGTGACGCGATAGAGGTGCGGCGTTTCGGCGCTCCATAGCCTCGGCCGATCCACCGGCAGGCAGAGCAGGGCGCGTTCAGGATAGTGGCCGCGCTCGTCAACGATGGCGCTGCCCAGCGGCTGCTGACACCGGGCAATCTGCTGTTCGCCCTGCCACAGCGTCAGGCGCAGCTGATAGCGCGCGGCGATCGCGGCGGGCAGGGTGACGCGAACCTGGGCGCGCAGCGTGGCATGGCTCAGTTCCGGGCTGAGCCGCGTCTCCAGCTGAACGTCAGCCAGCTGCACCTCCGGTTTATGCAGCAGCGAGACATCGCGGAAGATCCCGCTCATCCGCCACATATCCTGATCTTCCAGATAGCTGCCATCGCTCCAGCGCAGCACCATTACCGCCAGCCGGTTTTTGCCTGGCCGCAGATGGGGGCTCAGGTCAAATTCGGCGGGCAGACGGCTATCCTGGGAGTAGCCGATCCACTCTCCGTTACACCAGAGATGAAAGGCGGAGTTAACGCCGTCAAAGATAATGCGCGTCTGACCCGCCCCGCACCAGGCGCTGTCGACGCTGAATGTGAGCGAGTAACATCCGGTGGGATTCTCGGCGGGCACCCGCGGCGGATTGACCGGAATCGGATACTGGACGTTGGTGTAAATCGGGGCGTCGTAGCCGTGCATCTGCCAGTTGGCTGGTACCGGCAGCGTGCTGGCGTCCGGCAGATCCTGGAGTAACCAGCTGACCGGCACCGCTTCAGGCTGCGTGAAATAGCTGAAACCCCACTCGCCGTTGAGGCTGCGCAGCGACGCTGAAGGCTGGTCGTCACGCGCCGCGACCTCATCGCGCCAGCTGGCGAATGGCGGATGGGCATCCAGCCGATGCAGCGAGGTCACTACCGGGTTTTCCCAGTCGCGCCGGGAGAGAATATCAATGAGTGCAGCCTGAGAGTGAGCCATGAGGATGTCCTGTCAATGTGATGCGCTCACAATGCGCAAAATTTGTCAGGCTGTAAAGAGTCCGGCTTAACGATTTTCACAAATAGTGTTGCGCTGAAAAGCGGCAGAGATGTTGTGATTGTGCTGCCTTAGTGCCGGTAAAACGTTAAGCCTGGTCAGGAAAGATGAATAGCCGCCTGATACAGAGCAATCTCACTTGTCGGCAGGCGGGCGGCTTCATACACTCAGCCCGATTTCTTCACCCTGAGGTAGATATGGTACGAATAGTTAAGCTGGCTGCTGTGGTGGCCTTAGTGACCGCGCTGAGCGGATGTCTCTTTCCACCGCCGGGTGGTGGTGGCGGTGGTGGCTGGGGCGGTCACGGTGGCGGGCCGGGTCGCGGATTTGTCGATCCGCGCTAAGCGGCCTGAGGCGCTTTTCAAACGGGCGAAACGTTTAACTCCCCCTTTTTTATCAGCAAAACGTTTCGCCCGCCTGCCGCCGTGCAGACCCACGCCAGCCGGGGCGCACAACGCCCGATAACTCACTGAAAAATTTGCTGTTGCCCTCTGTTTTTTTTCTCAGCCTGGTGATAATTTCAGCTTTTCTCTCCCGCCGAGACAACAGCATGAAAAACCTGATTGCTGAATTGCTGCTAAAACTGGCTGAAAAAGAGGCCACCGCCAAAGAACAGATTGCGCAGATTGAAGCCCTGGAGATTGTGGTCACGGCGCTGGTGCGCAAGCTGGACCCATCACAACATCAGGCGATCCTTTCCGGGATTGAAAACGCCATCGACCATGTCGCCGACGCCAGCGATGAGAATGCCGCGCTGCTGCGCCGTCATATCGACAGACTGCTGCGCCATCCCCGCGAATAGCGGCGACAGTGACCATCGGGAATGGGATCTTCACATCACTTTGACCTGAAACATTTTCCGCTTTGCTTATTCACTGCCAGAATATCAGGGACAACTCACAGTGGAGAAAAGAAGATGAAAGTCAGTTTAACGGCGATGATGATGGCAGGTCTGCTGGTCAGTGGGTTAGCCAGTGCGGCAGAAAAAACCCCGCAGCAGGAGAAGATGACGATGTGTAACCAGCATGCGAAAACCCAAGATCTCAAAGGGGATGCGCGCAAAACCTTTATGAGCGAGTGCCTGAAAAAGGATAGCAAGCTGTCGCAGATGTCACCGCAGCAGATGAAAATGAAAACCTGCAACGGCGAAGCGGGAGATAAAAAGCTGGCGGGTGATGCGCGTAAAACCTTTATGAGCCAGTGCCTGAAAAAAAGCTGATCGCTTTCGGCCACGCAGGTGGCCGCCTCTCCTCCTTGCCTGTTCCTGATTAAATTCCCCGCTAAAACAGCCGTTTATACCAACGATTAACATTTATACGCAGCCGTAACGGTTCCTTTGCCACACTTACTGTTTGCAGGGATTTGCGCCGCACTGAGTTTTGCCGCGCATTTCCACGCCGGAACAGCCAAAGGAGCCCTGTCGTGAACTATCAATTTACTGTCGCCCTGAACGATCTGCCGCAGCGTCAGCCGGTAAAAAAACAGCTTGGTGAAGTTGAGGTGTTGCTGATCCGCGATGGGGATCGGGTACGCGCTTATCAGGCGAAATGCCCGCACGCCGGTGCGCCGCTGGAGCAGGGCGCGATCTGCGGCGATCGGCTGGTCTGTCCATGGCACAAGGCGGCGTTTAATCTGGCGGATGGCCGGATGTGCGAACCGCTGGCGTTAGCCGATCTCAAACAGTATCCGCTGCGTATCGAAGAGGGCAAGGTGCTGGTGAACCCGAAAGCGATGTCGCCAGCCGCCCCGATCGGCAGCGGCGCTGAGGCACCGGTTTACGTGGTGCTGGGTGGCGGTGCCGCTGGCAGCGCGGCATTGTGGCGGCTGCGTCATGAAGGGTTTAAAGGCCGGGTGGTGCTGGTGGAGCGCGAAGCGGATGCGCCCTACGACCGCACCGCGCTGACCAAATTTGTGCCGTCGGGAAAAATGGCGATCAGCGAGGTGCCACAGTTACTGAAAGCGGATGTGATGGATCACGTTGAGCGTATTCAGGCCAGCGTAAGCCGGCTTGACAGCAAGCAGCAGCGCCTGATCTTCGCCAGCGGCGAAACGCTCTCTTTCGACCGGCTACTGATCGCCAGTGGCGCGACCCCGATCCGTCCCGATCTGCCGGGCAGCGATCTTGAGGGCGTCTATCTGCTGCGCAGTAAAGATCAGGCGGATGAGCTGCTTCAGGCGGTCGATGCCAGCCAGCAGATTGTGATTATCGGCAACAGTTTTATCGGTACCGAGCTGGCGTCGGCACTGCGCAACCGTGATATTGATGTAACGGTCATCGCCCGCCAGCCGCTGCCGTTTGCTAAACAGTTTGGCGAGCAGATTGGCCGCTACTTCTATCAGCTGCATCAGCAAAATGGCGTGAAGTGGGTGCAGGGAGAGATCGAGGCGTTACAGGGCGAGCACCAGGTGAGTGGCGTTCAGCTGAAAGGCGGACGGCAGCTGGCCGCCCATGTGGTGCTGTTTGCCACCGGCGTCGAACCGGCCACCGATTTTATTCACGATCTGCCGCTGGCAGAGGATGGCAGTTTACAGGCGGACGCACATCTGCGGGTAGCGGAGAATATCTGGGTAGCGGGAGATATTGCGACCTGGCCATCGGCGCAGGGACCGCTGCGCATTGAGCACTATCGTGTGGCGCATCAGCAGGGGCAGACGGCGGCACGCAATATGCTGGATCAGTCGGTCGCCTTTGATCGCGTGCCCTTTTTCTGGACCACGCAGTATGGCAGCCGCTATGAATATCTGGGCCACGCCGCCGAATGGGATACTTTTGAGCTGCTCGGTTCGCTGGAAGAGAAGAAATTTATGGCGTTCTATGGCCAGCAGGGCCAGCTGGCGGCCATCTGCTCATGCGGGATGTATACGCTGACCGCCGGGCTGATAGAACGGATGCAGCAGCCGATGACAGTGGCGGAAGCGGTGGCGATCTATCAGGCCAGCGTGGCGTAAACGGAAGAGGGCGGGCCAGCCCGCCCTCTCTACTGCCAGTATCAGCTGCGGCTGAGCTTTTCTGACTTCGCCATGCACTGCTGCATCGCTTCAATTACCGCCGAGCGCATCCCTTTCTCTTCCAGCACTTTTACCGCTTCAATGGTGGTGCCGCCTGGTGAGCAGACCATATCTTTGAGTTCAGCCGGATGTTTCCCGGTCTCCAGCACCATCTGCGCCGCCCCTTTCACCGCCTGCGCCGCAAACTGATAGGCCTGGGCGCGCGGCATCCCGCCCGCCACCGCGGCATCCGCCATCGCTTCAATAAACATAAACACGTAGGCCGGGGCTGAGCCGCTGACGCCGACCACGGCGTGGATCAGATACTCCTCCACCACCGCGGCTTTGCCGAAGCATTGGAAAATCGCGACCACATCGTCAATCTCCGCCTGCTCAACCAGCACATTGGGGGTCACTGAGGTCATGCCTTCGCTCACCAGCGAGGGGGTGTTGGGCATCGCCCGGATGATTTTGCGGTCATAACCCAGCACCGATGAGAGCGAATCGAGCGTGACGCCAGCGGCAATCGATACCACCAGCGCCTCTTTTTTCAGGCTGCCCGCCAGCTCTTTTAACACTTTCAGGATGACGTTGGGTTTCACCGCGCCAAACAGAATATCCACCTCACGCGCCAGCGAGTCGGCGCTTTCGGCCGCGTTAACGCCATACTGCTCCGCCATCGCCTGGTTGGTTTCTGCTTTGCGGTCATAAACGAAAATATCAGAAGGGGCGATTTTGCCGCTGTTGACCAGCCCGCCAATAATGGCTTTCGCCATATTTCCCCCGCCGATAAACCCGATTTTCTTTGCCAGCATCGCCATCTCCTTTAGGACATCATTGGTTTTTCTCAGTGGGTTAGCTTACTTCAGCCAGCCTGAATAACAAGTCAGCCCGCGGCGGGCTGGAAGGCACGCCGCAAATAAACATTGCCATTCAGCAGGAGCAGGGCAGGATCATCTCCTTAGCTGACTGTAAGGAGCGAGGATGTTGATCTGGGTCGATGCGGACGCCTGTCCGAATGTGATTAAAGAGGTGCTTTACCGGGCTGCGGATCGCACCGCCACCACGGTGACGTTTGTGGCTAACCAGTTTCTGCGCGTGCCGCCATCCCCTTATCTGCGCACCCTACAGGTGCCAGCCGGGTTTGACGTGGCGGATAATGAGATTGTCCGACGGGTTCAGCCAGGGGATCTGGTGATCACCGCGGATATTCCGCTGGCGGCGGAAGTGATTGAGAAGGGGGCGGCGGCGCTGAATCCGCGCGGCGAACGTTACTCACCGGCAACGATTCGTGAACGTCTGACGATGCGTGATTTTATGGATACCCTGCGTTCCAGCGGCGTGCAGACCGGCGGCCCCGCGGCGATGAGTCCGCGTGACCGCCAGCAGTTCGCTAACGAGCTGGATAGCTGGCTCAGACAGCAGAAACGCTGAAATCAGACAAAGCTGTCGTCGTCGTCGAAATCGTTGCCGCCAAAATCGTTCAGATCGCCGTTGTCGGCAAAGCCATTATCCCAGCCGCTATTCTGGTCGAGAAAGGCGTTGTCATCGCCGCCGTTAAAGGTGTTGAGATTATCATTCACCTCGGGCAGCGGCGGCTCGTTGATGATGTTCACAATCTCTTCCGGCTGTGAATGATGGAACATGCTGGTCAGCATATCAGCCATCACCACACCCCCGGCCACGCCCACCGCGGTTTGCAGCGCCCCACCGAGGAAACCGCTGCCGCGTGGTGCCGGGGCGCTGGCATACTGCGGCGGTTGCTGCTGTGGCTGTTGCGGCGCACTGTTCCACACGGGTTGCTGCTGCGCGGCGGGCTGCTGACGGGAACCGCCGCCAAACAGGCCCGACAGGAAGCCGCCGCTGCTCTGCGCCGGTTGCTGCTGTTGCTGCTGCGCCAGCTGGTTCTCCAGCGCCGCGACCCGCTCGTTGAGCTTTTTCAGCGCCGCTTCCTGAATCAGGATCGCCTGCGCCATGTAGTAGGGCGCGCCGGGCTGCGCCTGAAGATGCTGGTTAATCAGTTGTTCAGCGGCGGCATCGCGTGCCGCGGTCTGGCTTTCAGCCTGTTTCAGACGGCTGAACAGCCCTTCGATCAGTTGTTGTTCTTCGCGTTGCATGATGGCTCTCCTGTTGCGACTCTCATCAGTATATGGGGGCGCTGCGTCACAAAGTAAAATCAGGGCGGTAAGCAAATGTTGCCGACCCGATTGCAGCAACTTTTCCCGCGCGTTCTGCGGCTCTTTTTCCTCGCTGATGCACGGATCGTGCAGGCGGTAGGTGTTGAAAACATGGCGTTTCCGGGTACAGCGCGGCGGAAAAAGCGTAAAACCTGCCTGACAGGTGGAGGCAAGAATAATTTCCAGTTATCATGCGTCGCATCTTTACTCAGCTAACTCAGTAGCCGCATCGCGCGGTCAGTCGGAGGAACGGCCCTGATGTCTCTACCCATCTTTTTGATTGGCGCTCGCGGTTGCGGCAAAACCACCGTGGGCGAAGCGCTGTCACAGGCGTTAGGCTACGCCTTCTGCGATACCGATCACCACCTGCAACTCACCACCCAGCGCAGCGTGGCGGAAATTGTTGCGACAGAAGGCTGGGAAGGTTTTCGCGCCCGCGAAACCGAATCGCTCAAAGCGGTGACGGCCCCGCAGACCGTGATCGCCACCGGTGGCGGTATGATCCTGGCGGAAGAGAACTGCCACTTTATGCAGCAGCAGGGCCAGGTGATCTGGCTGAGCGCCTCGCCTGACGTACTGGCCGAGCGGCTGGAAAGCGAGCCGGAAGCGGCGCAGCGGCCGACGCTGACCGGACGCCCGATTGCCGATGAGATGAGCGATGTGCTGCGCGAGCGGGCGCATCTCTATCGCGCCGCGGCCCACCATCAGGTTAACGCCATGCAATCTCCCGATCGCGTGGTGGAAGAGATCCTGCACTCCCTCTCTCTGGCACGCGCCAGCTAACACTCAGATATTTCCCGCTTTCATTCCGCTTCCGGCGCGGTTGTCTATACTGAATCCATGACAGGCATCAGCCTGTCTTGTGATTCAGCTAAGAGGGACACAGTATGCCGACCAGACCACCCTATCCACGTGAAGCGAAAATTGTGCCGGTAGAAAAGGGCACCGAAGGCAACAAAGTAACATCGTATGAATTGCGTGCTGATCATCCCAAACCGAATTCCTTAATCAGTGAGCATGAATCGGAAGAGGAAGCGCGTGACGCCAAAATGCGTTACGAAGATGTCGAAAAAGAGTAAAACGTTGCTGCTGGCAGGGATGCTGGCCTGAACCTCCGCCTGATTAACCGTTTTAATGTTTCCCGGTCTGAAAAGCCTATTGCGGCTGCTGCTCCGCCTGCCGTTTTTTCATCTCCCCTGATGCATAACCCACTGCCAGACGGTGCTATAAGGCAAAATTTACGCAGATTTACTGTCAGACCGACGTTGTCGCCGGTTCCATGCTGCCAGATTTCTTCTGCACCAGATAAAGCCCCGCTAATCATTTCTCTTTCCGTATTTTCTCTGCTGATTTTTTTCCTGTGCTCAAAATTGCAGCTTGACCGATTCCTTCCTACCGATTATTTTCAGTTTACGAATTCAGGAACTTAGTTCCATATAGTGGAACCTGCTGGCATGACGACACTTGAAAACGCCGCCGCCGTACTCAGACTGTTTCAGCGCAAAGGCGTGACGCAGGGCAGTGTCGGGCTGACATTCAGTGAGGTGGTTGAGGCGTTAACGCTGCCCAAGAGCACCGTATCGCGTCTGCTGGCGACCATGGAAAGTCAGGGATTGCTGGAACGGAATGAGGAAACCCGCGGTTACCACATTGGCCGCGTGCTGTTAGCGGCGGCCGGACACTATCTTTCGGCTCCGCTGGTCGACAGCGTCTCGGCGGCGATGGTCAGGCTGGCCGCCAGCACCGGCTGCATGGGGTACGTCTCCAAACTTGAAGGGCGGGAAGTGCTGGTGATGCGCATGTTTCATGGCCGCCACTTCACGCAGATGGTGACGCCGCCGGGCAGCCGGATGCCTGCGGAGGCGACCTCGACCGGCCGGGCACTGTTAGCCCGGCTGAGCGATGACGAGGTCCGGGCGCGTTTCCGCGATTGCTGGCAGGTGGTCTCGGCCAACTCGCCGCAGGACCTGGACGCGCTGTGCAGCCAGCTGGCGGAGATCCGCTCTCAGGGCTGGTCACTGGCCCGCAATGAGACGCTGCCGGGCATCAGTTCGCTGTCGGTCATTGTTCATAACAAACATCATGGCGAAACGGTGGCACTCTGCCTGTCGTTTCTGTCACAGGAGAACGAACCGGGTTATCCGCCGGCACTCCTTGAAGCCTTACGCGCAACGGCCGCAGAGATGGCCGAAAAATATGGCGCGTAACTTCTCAACGATTTTATCGGCGTAATACTTTCGCCACACCAGGGAAATACCAGGGCCTTCGGGCCTTTTTCTTTCAATCTGATCGTGATGTCTGCGCAGCAAGCTGATTGCCTGTGTTCGCTCTCCCCTGTCTTTTACCGCAGTTCAGTCACCGGGAGTGGCGTGCATCGGCAACGGCTCTGTGCGGCCGATCGGTGAAACTGACCGACGTGGTAAGCCAGCCAGCGGGCGGGTAACACGTTATTTCATCTCTTCTGGACAAGGACTGACGGGGATATATGGAACGGGTAAATCCGATTAAGCAGGCTGGCGTTGCGCTGGTATTAATTTTTCTTTCTGTCGCGGGTGCCATTATCGGCATTCAGCTTATTACCACCATTGGGGTGACGCCCAATACCTCAATCATCGGCGCGCTGTTTGCCATGCTGCTGGCGCGCATCCCTTTGCAGGCTTTTCGCCGCTATCGCTCGATTGAAATACAGAACCTGGCGCAAACCGCCATTTCGTCCGCGACCTTCGGCGCAGCCAACAGTTTGCTGATGCCGATTGCGGTGCCCTGGGCGCTGGGCGAGCCGCAGCTGGTGCTGCCGCTGTTTTGTGGCGTCAGCGCCGCGATGCTGCTGGACGCCTGGCTGCTCTACCGGCTGTTCGATACCCGCGTTTTCCCGGCCAGCAACGCCTGGCCTCCGGGCGTCGCGGCGGCTGAAGCGATCAAAGCGGGGGATAAAGGCGGACGGCAGGCGTGGCTGCTGGTGGTGGGGATCGTCGGCGGTGTGGTCGGCGCGATGCTGAAGATCCCGATGTCCGCCTTTGGTACGGCGTTTATCGGCAATATCTGGGCGCTCTCGATGCTCGGCATCGGTTTTCTGCTGCGCGCCTATGCGCAGCCGGTGGCCGGTATCGATATTAACGCGCTCTATATTCCACACGGCGTCATGGTCGGTGCCGGTCTGGTGGCGCTGATTCAGGTGGTGATGGTGATCCGCAGCCGCAAAAACGACGCGCTGGTGGTGAGCCGTAACGGCAATGAAATATCGCGGGCGCTGGGTCTGGGCAGCGTGGGCTATATCCTGATTTCGGCGCTGCTGGCGCTGGCGGGCGGCCTGTGGAGTGAGATGGGCGTTGTGATGCTGCTGCTGTTTATTCTCTACGCCGCCTTTGCCGCCTTCGCACACGAACTGATTGTCGGCATCGCCGCCATGCACTCCGGCTGGTTTCCGGCCTTTGCCGTAGCGCTGATTACCCTGATTATCGGCATTCTGATCGGCTTTCCGCCGCTGGCACTCTGCCTGCTGTGCGGCTTTACCGCCGCCACCGGACCGGCGTTTGCAGATATGGGTTATGACCTGAAAGCGGGCTTTATCCTGCGCGGCAACGGGGCCGATCTGCAACAGGAGCTGTGGGGACGGCGCATTCAGCTGATCGCGGCGATGATCGCTTTTGTGGTATCGATTCCGCTGGTCTGGTACGCCCACACTTTCTTTTTTGCGGACAACCTGCTGCCGCCGGTGGCACGGGTCTATGCCAAAACTATTCAGGCGGGCGCAGAGCCAGGCATCGCGGCCAATCTGCTGATGTGGGCGATCCCGGGCGCGATTATCCAGCTGACTGGCGGACCAAAACGCCAGCTGGGCGTGCTGCTCGCCACCGGCCTGTTAATCAACAACGCGATGGCGGGCTGGGCGGTGGTGGTCGGCATTGCCCTGCGCATTGTGATTATTCGCATCTGGGGCGAGCGTGGCCGATCGCCGATGGAGGTGATGGCCGCCGGCTTTATCGCCGGAGACGCCCTCTACAGCTTCTTCCATTCGCTGTTTGCCAGCAGCAGTAAGAAATAAAGGATAAACCATGAGTTTGCAGCAGACCCTGACGGTCTTTGAGTTACTGGATAGCGCCCATATCGATGGGCAGCAGGTGGTGGATCTGTTCGCGGCTTTTCCGGGTGTGGAAGCCCGCGTTAACCGCGTCACCGGCCCTAAAGGGCGCACCGATTTTGTGCGCATCGATATTCCCGGCAGCCAGGGCAAAGCCAGCGGCGGTACGGCACCGACGCTGGGCATTATTGGTCGTCTCGGCGGTATCGGCGCGCGTCCGAACCGCATTGGCATGGTCTCTGACGCCGACGGTGCGGTGGCGGCGATTGCCAGCGCGCTGAAGCTGGCGCAGATGCAGAGCAAAGGAGATCGGCTGGCCGGGGATGTGATTGTCACCACCCATATCTGCCCGGATGCGCCGACGCGACCGCATCAGCCGGTCGATTTTATGGATTCGCCGATTGATGATGTCACCATGAATGACAACGAAGTGGTGGCGGGTGTGGATGCGATCCTGTCGATCGACACCACCAAAGGCAACCGCATCATCAACCATAAAGGCTTTGCCCTGTCGCCGACGGTGAAAGAGGGCTATATCCTGCGGGTTTCAGACGATCTGCTGCGCATCATGGAGATGACCAGCGGCCGTCCGGCGGTGACGTTTCCCATCACCACCCAGGACATCACTCCTTACGGCAACGGCGTCTACCATCTGAACAGCATCCTGCAACCTTCGACCGCCACCGATGTGCCGGTGGTAGGCGTGGCGATCACCGCCGAGTCGGTGGTGCCCGGCTGCGGAACCGGAGCCAGCCACGAAGTGGACATCGCCGCCGCGGCGAAGTTTGCTGTGGAAGTGGCGAAGGAGTTTGGTCGGGAGACCTGTCACTTTTACGATGCCGAAGAGTATGCGCGACTGCTGGCGCTCTATGGCAGCCTGGCGCACCTGCGTCAGCGGAAAGCGTAACATGGCGAAATCCCTGGTCACCTTAACCATCGGGCAGTCGCCGCGCAGCGATATTCTGCCGCTGTTACGTCAGCATCTGCCGGATGCGCAGAGCGATCACGCCGGTCTGCTGGATGGGCTCAGCCCGGCCGACATTGCCGCGCAGTATGGGCCGTCGGCAGGCGAGGCGATTCTGGTTTCGCGGTTGCAGAGCGGCGAGCAGGTGCGGCTGGCGGCTCCGAAGGTGGAGCAGGGATTACAGCGCAAAATCAGCGCGCTGGAGCAGGCGGGTTATGAGACCATCCTGCTGCTCTGCACCGGCGAGTTCAGCACGCTTCGCACCCGGCGCGCGCTGCTGCTGGAGCCGGATCGTATTATTCCGCCGCTGATTCAGGCGCTGGTGCAGCATCAGCGGGTCGGTATTGTGGTGCCGGTAGAAGAGCAGATAGTTGAGCAGGCGGCCAAGTGGCACGCGCTGCCGTCGCCGCCCTGTTTCGCGGTCGCCAGCCCCTATCAGGGCGATGAGGCGAGTTTCGCCGCGGCTGCCCGCCAGCTGAGTGCCCAGGGCGCCGGGCTGGTGGTGCTGGACTGCATCGGCTACCGGCAGCAGCACCGGCTCTGGTTACAGCAGCAGCTGACGGTGCCGGTATTGCTCTCTAATCAGCTGGTCGCCCGGCTGGCGGCGGAACTGCTGCCCTGATGGGAGAGATCACAAAGGGGTATCATTTCGCGTGACAGATCAGTGGGTTCCCTTCTACACTGCCAGCACACCTTAATGTGCTCTGGAGAACTATTATGCTCAATGTAAGTGAGTATTTTGACGGAAAAGTTAAATCTATCGGTTTTGACAGTGCGAGCACCGGCCGTGCCAGCGTGGGCGTGATGGCTGAAGGTGAATACACATTTGGTACCGGCCAGCCGGAAGAGATGACCGTGGTCAGCGGCTCACTGAAGGTGTTACTGCCGGGTGAAACCGAGTGGAAGTGGTATGAAGCGGGTGCGGTGTTTAACGTGCCGGGTCACAGCGAGTTTCATTTGCAGGTGGGTGAGCCGAGTTCCTATCTCTGCCGTTACCTGAAAGATTAAAAAAAAGGGCCGCTTAGCGGCCCTTTTTTTCAGGCGATGCAGTCTGTGACGGATTAACGCTGGGCTTCGCCGCCGAGCGCTTCCACCAGATTGCTGGTCAGCGCCGCCAGTTCACTGGTCATCAGAATAAAGTCGGCGTCAAAGCGCTGGGCGAAATCTTCGCGGTCAATATCGTCGTTCTGGTCGCGCAGCGTGTCGCTGAACTTCAGACGCTTCACCGAGCCATCGTCGGCCAGCACGAACTGAATACGCTCCTGCCAGTCGAGCGCCAGTTTAGTGACCAGCTTGCCCGCTTCGATGTGGTTGGCGATCTCATCGCAGACCAGATCCTGCTTCTTGCAGCGGATCACGCCGCCATCTTCCAGCAGCGCTTTCAGCTCCGCTTCATCCATCAGCGCGAAACCGGCTGGCACTTCGCCTGAACGCACCCATTCGGTCAGGGTCAGCTCAATCGGGCTCTCCAGCGTCAGCGGCACCACCGGCAGAGAGCCGAGGCTTTTGCGCAGCAGCGCCAGGGTATCTTCCGCTTTTTTGGCGCTGGCGCAGTCGACCATAATCAGGTTGTTGACGGTGTCGATCCACAGGTAGGTCTGGCTGAAGCGGCTGAACGCGCGCGGCAGCAGGCTGTGCAGCACTTCATCTTTCAGCGAATCTTTTTCGGTCTTCTTCAGCTTGCGACTCTGTTCCGCTTCCAGCTTGTCGATTTTCGCTTCCAGCGCCTGCTTCACCACCGGCGACGGCAGAATTTTCTCTTCTTTACGGGCGCAAATCACGATCTGGCCGTTGTTCTCATGGGTCAGCGCATCGCTGCGGTTGCCCATCGGTGATACCCAGCCAGTTTTGCTCATATCCTGGCTACCGCAGGGTGAAAACGTGAAGGCGTCGAGCTGTTTTTCCATCTCATCTGCGGACAACGGAATGTCACGATTCAGACGATAAACCATCATATTTTTAAACCACAACATCGGGATTCCTTACCGTGGCGCGATCGGGCGCACAAGTCTGAGAGAGTCAGCGCGCATGATAGCGAAACATCGGAGTGGTTTCATTGCCTTTCCGGCAGACGCCTTTTACTGTATCTCTCACCTGAATGAATAAAGAGGAATAAACCGTGCGCATAGGCATTGATCTGGGTGGTACCAAAACAGAAGTGATTGCGTTGTCAGATAGCGGCGATGAGCTGTTCCGCCACCGGGTCAATACTCCGCGTGATGACTATCCGGCGACCGTCCAGGCGATTGTCGATCTGGTCAGGCTGGCCGAGCAGAAAACCGGGCAGAGCGGTACGGTCGGCCTGGGGATCCCCGGCTCGCTTTCACCATTCAGCAAGCGGGTGAAAAATGCCAACTCCACCTGGCTCAACGGCCAGCCGCTGGATAAAGATCTGGCCCAGGCGCTGAATCGTGACGTGCGTATCGCGAACGACGCTAATTGTCTGGCGGTGTCGGAAGCGATCGACGGGGCCGGGGCCGGGCAGTCGCTGGTGTTCGCGGTGATTATCGGCACCGGTTCGGGCGCGGGTGTGGCGATTAACGGCGAGTCGCGGATTGGCGGCAACGGCAATGCCGGTGAGTGGGGCCACAACCCGCTGCCGTGGATGGATGAAGATGAGCTGCGCTATCGTCAGGAGGTGCCCTGCTACTGCGGTCAGCAGGGCTGTATCGAGACCTTTGTCTCCGGCACCGGTTTTGCTATCGACTACCATCGGCTGAGCGGTGTCCCGCGTAAAGGCGCGGAGATCGCTGCGCTGCTGGCGCAGCAGGATCCGATCGCCGAACAGGCGATGCGCCGCTATGAGCAGCGGCTGGCAAAGTCGCTGGCGCAGGTGGTCAACCTGATCGATCCCGATGTGATTGTGCTGGGCGGCGGAATGAGCAATGTCGATCGTCTCTACCAGACGGTTCCCGCGCTGATGAAGCAGTGGGTGTTTGGCGGGGAGTGTGAAACCCCGGTGCTGAAAGCGCAGCATGGCGACTCCAGCGGGGTGCGTGGGGCGGCGTGGCTCTGGCCGTTGAACGCCTGACCGCAGGCGTTCAGCGATAACAGCAGACGCGGCCCATGGCCGCGTCTGTTCTATTCCCCCACCAGCAGACTCTCCTGCGGCGCGCGAGCGCGCTGGGCTTTGGTGGCGAGGAAGTAGAGCCAGCCCACCACCATAATGGCGACAAACAGCGCGCCAATCACCGGATTAAACCACAGCATCGCCAGCAGGCAGACCACCGATAGCAGCAGGGCGATGCCCGGCACAATCGGATAGCCTGGCGCGCGGAAGCTGCGTGCCATCTGCGGCGCGCTGCGGCGCAGTTTAAACAGGCTCAGCATGCTCATGATATACATCACAATCGCTCCGAATACCGCCAGCGTGATCATCGCCGCCGTCAGGGTCATGCCCTGAAGGTTAATCACCCCATCACTGTAGATCGCGGCAATACCCAGCACGCCGCCGGTAAGAATTGCGCGATGCGGCGTCTGGAAGCGCGACAGCTTTGCCAGCGCTGGCGGCAGATAGCCAGCCCGCGCCAGGGCAAAAAACTGGCGGGAGTAGCCGAGGATAATGCCGTGGAAGCTGGCCACCAGGCCAAACAGCCCAATCCACACCAGCATATGCATCCAGCGGGAATGCTCGCCGACGATCATTTTCATCGCCTGCGGCAGCGGATCGTTGATGTCGGAGAGTTTGCGCCAGTCGCCTGCGCCGCCCGCCATCAGCATCACGCCAATCGCCAGCACCACCAGCGTCAGAATGCCGCTGATATAGGCGCGGGGAATGGTCCGGCTGGGATCTTTCGCCTCTTCCGCCGCCATCGCCGCGCCTTCAATGGCGAGGAAAAACCAGATGGCGAAGGGAATGGCGGCGAAAATGCCGGAGAAGGCGGGCATCCCGAAGCTGTCGCTGCCCGCCCAGCCGTGGGCGGCGAAGTTCGCCAGGCTGAAGCCCGGCGAGACCACGCCCATAAAGACCAGCAGTTCGATTACCGCCAGCACCGTCACCACCAGTTCGAACATCGCCGCCAGTTTCACGCCGAGAATATTCAGCGTCATAAACAGCAGGTAGGCCCCGACCGCCGCGGTTTTCGGGTTGAGTTCGGGATACTGCACGTTGAGATAGGCTCCTATCGCCATGGCAATCGCCGGTGGCGCGAAGACAAACTCAATCAGCGTCGCCAGACCCGCAATCAGCCCGCCGGTTTCGCCAAAGGCGCGACGGCTGTAGGCAAAGGGACCGCCCGCATGGGGGATCGCGGTGGTCAGTTCGGTGAAGCTAAAGATAAAGCAGGTATAGAGCGTGGCGATCAGCGCGGTGGTGACCAGAAATCCCAGCGTGCCCGCCACGGCCCAGCCGTAACTCCAGCCAAAATATTCGCCTGAGATAACCAGGCCAACCGCAATCCCCCACAGATGCAGGGTGCCCAGCGTGGGCTTGAGTCTGTTTGTCATACTGTTATCCCCGTCGTTGTTGGTCTCACGCGGCGTTACACCGCCATTACCAGAGTAAAGAGATAATGCCGAAGCCCTGAGCGCCACGACTTGACGCGGGCGCGGTGACTTCTGTCCTCCACAGTCAACTCTCAGGCAACAATCGGGCCAGCTGCACGCTGCGGTCAACTTTGGCTCCTCTGGAGTCAAGCAGCTCACCGGCTGGCAACGCATGCTGAGTGGACGCAAGTGACCAGGAGCCGGAGTGATGAGCGCTAAACAATATGACAATCTGACTGATTCCCAACTGACCCTGATGGCGCAGCAGGCGCTGGCCTGCTATCCCGCCGCGCTGCACGGCCAGCTCAGTCTGCTGTGCCGTTCAGAGAACGCCACCTTTCTGTTGCAGGCGGGCGGTAAGCGTTATGCCCTGCGGCTGCATCGCGGCGACTACCATCAGAAAGCGGACATCGTCAGCGAACTGCTGTGGCTCGACGCGCTGCGCGAAACCGGCATCAGCGTGCCGGAAGCGGTGCCGGACAAAGAGGGTGAAAGGGTGCTGACGCTGCGGCTGCCAGAGGGCGGTGAACGCTATGTGGTGCTGTTTCACTGGATCGAGGGGGAGATGCCGACCACCGACGTTGATCCGCGCGCCTTTCAGCAACTGGGGCAGATCACCGCGCGGTTGCACCAGCAGAGCAAGCAGTGGCAGCCGCCTGCGGGTTTCCAGCGGATTATCTGGGATCACCACACCATGACCAGCGCAGAGAGTCACTGGGGACGCTGGCAGGATGCGCCGAACCTGAACCCCGCCGATCACGACGTGGTTGAGCAGGCGATCGCGCAGGCCGGCGCGGCGCTGGCGCAGTTCGGCAAAGGATCGGATCGCTTTGGCCTGATCCACGCCGATCTGCGGCTGACCAACCTGCTGCTGCATAAAGGTGAAACCCGGGTGATCGATTTTGATGACTGCGGGCTGGGCTGGTATCTGCACGATCTGGCGGCGGCGATCAGTTTCGTGGAGCACCATCCGCGCGCGCCGGAGTGGATCGACAACTGGCTCCGCGGCTATGAGCAGGTGGCGCATATCAGCGACGCGGAGATGGCGCTGCTGCCGACGCTGCTGATCCAGCGCCGTATCCAGCTGACCGCGTGGGTCGGGTCGCACGCTGAAACGGAAATGGCGCGCAGTCTGGGATCGACGTGGGCCAGCCATTCGGTGCGCCTCTGCCGCCGTTATCTGGCGGGAGAGTCGCTGCCGGTCGGCGTCTGATGCACCAGCGGCGGGCGTGGCTGCGCCGCCGCAGTGCCGCCACTCGCCGCCCGCGCGCCGCTTCGCCCGGCGGCCGGGCCGGGTGCGACCTGGTATGGAATTTGCTCAGTATCAGAGACGGGTGATCCTGCCTGAATCTGACTGAGGCGACCATGAATCCGATAATGCTAAAACAGCCCGATGCCTTTGCTGCCTGCTCCGCCGTGGCCGGGGCGGAAAATCACGGCGTGCTGGCGGCGGCGGCCACCGGCCTGAGCGACTTTATTCACAGCCGCGGCGGCGATGTTGATCGCATCTTCGGTATCAGCGGCATCGATCCTGAGCGCCTCGCCAGCCCGACGCTGAGCCTCGGGCTGGTCAATTACTGTCGGGCGCTGGAGGAGGCGGCGCGTCACTCCGGTTTTGATAACTTCGGTTTGCACTACGGCAGGCAGTTTAAACCGCAGTCATTAGGCCTGATTGGCTATATCGGCCTCTGCTCCGCCACCCTGGAGCAGGCGCTGCACAACGTGGTCAACGCCTTTCCCTGGCACCAGCACGACACCTTGACCCGGCTGGTGGATAAGGGAGAGTGCTGGCGGCTCGACTATCAGGTGCGGCACGGGGCGATCCTGTCGCGCCGTCAGGACGCGGAGCTGACGCTGGGGATGTTTATGAATCTGATCCGCCACGTGGCCGGTAAGCACTGGGCGCCGCGCGAAGTCCATTTTGAACATCCGCGTCCCGGCCAGTGGCACGATCACTGCAAAGTGTTTGATGCGCCAGTCTGGTTCGATCAACCGTTTAATTCGCTGGTGATCCCGAAACGCGATCTGCTGCGCGCCATGCCGGAGAGCGATCCGATTCTGCTGATGGTGATGCAGGATGCGATCCGCCGGCTCAACCGCGCCGCGCCGCAGCAGAGCATGATCGAGCAGGCACGGTCGCAGGTGAATTTATCGCTGATGCAGGGCGAACCGGTGCTGGAAGAGGTGGCGGATAAGCTCGGGCTATCGAGCTGGTCGCTGCAACGCCGCCTGCGCGAAGAGGGCAGCAGCTTTAGCGCGCTGGTGGATCAGGTGCGTTGCGAAATGGCCACCTACTACCTGCAACAGAAGCAGCTGCCGATCTCTGAGATGGCGCTGCTGTTAGGCTACTCCGAGGTGAGCGCTTTCTCGCGGGCGTTTCGTCGCTGGTTCGGTATCAGCCCGCGGCAGTGGCGTCAGGAGGGACTGGCGAGCTAACCGCGCGGCGCGAAGCCGAACCACGCTGGCTGGTCAGGCTGCGGCGGCGGCGGCAGATCACGGGTCTGCGCCACCAGCTGCCAGGCGCGCAGGCAGAGCGCTTCATCACCCTGAGTCTGGGTCACCGCATAACGTCCACTCTGTTGCCACTCCATCCGTACCAGACATTGCTGACCGGCATAATGTGCCGCATCACTGAACTGCCGGTTCAGCAGCGGCTGAATCTGATAAGTCCAGTGACAGGATTGACTGTCGGGATCCTGCGCTGGCTGACAGAGGTTTGCCACGCTATCACGCTGCTTTTTCAGCGGTTGCTGACAGGCGCTCAGCGACGCTGCAATCATCACCCCCAGCAATATTCTCATCGTTATATTAATTAAATTCATTTAACTGGCCAATTTCCCTTAAAGATCTGCGGGTCTGCTGCCGACAGTCTACAGACCGGCACAATGAATGCTATGGCATTACTCCGACTGTCGGCAGAACCAGAATTTACCGCCCCCGTGCGGATGATGTTTCCTTTAATTCATGGATTAGAAATGCAGAAAAAATATGCCCTTGCGGCACTCTCCCTGTTAACGGCGTCGCTGATCAGCGGCTGTGCCACCGAATCCTCCCGCGCTATCCAGGCCCCACAGGTGCGCGCGGCCAGCCAGCCGGTTTATCAGGGCGTGCGTAGCCCGATTGCGGTCGGCCAGTTTGATAACCGCTCCTCGTACATGAACGGCATCTTCTCCGATGGGGTCGATCGGCTCGGCAATCAGTCGAAAACCATTCTGATTACCCATTTGCAGCAGACTAACCGCTTCAGCGTGCTGGATCGCAGCAATCTGAAGGAGCTGCAACAGGAGTCGGACTTCAAACGCAGCCAGCAGGCGATCAAAGGCGCCAACTACATCATCACCGGTGATATTACCGAGTTCGGCCGCAAAGAAGTGGGCGACCAGCAGCTGTGGGGCATTCTGGGCCGCGGCAAAACCCAGGTCGCCTATGCCAAAGTGAATCTGAACGTAGTGGATGTCACCACCTCTGAAGTGGTCTACAGCACCCAGGGAGCGGGCGAGTACCAGCTTTCGGCGCGGGAAGTCATCGGCTTTGGCGGCACCAGCAGCTACGACTCCACGCTGAATGGCAAAGTGATGGATCTGGCGATTCGTGAAGCGGTCGATCATTTAGTGGATGGAATCAACAACGGCGCATGGCGTCCGGCTAAATAAGGAAGCAGTAAATGAAGATGATGACACTGAGCAGCCTGCTGGTTGCAGCGGGCCTGCTGGCAGGCTGCGCGTCGAAAGGGCCAAAACCCCTTTATTACTGGGGCGATTATCAGGAGCAGGTTTACAGCTTCTATCAGCAAAGCGGCGATCCGCAGAAGCAGATTGATGCGCTGAACCTCGATGTCGAAAAAGCCCGTGCTGCTGGTCAGCCTGTGCCGCCGGGTCTGCATGCCCAGCTCGGTCTGCTCTATGCCAGAACCGGCGATAGCAATAAAGCCTTTGGTCAGTTCGCCACCGAGAAACAGCTTTTCCCGGAAGCGGCCCCTTACATGGATTTTCTGATGAGTAAAAAACAAGGAGTGGTACGGTGAAAAAACTGATTGCCCTGGGCGGCGCGCTGATGGTGCTGCTGCTGACCGGCTGTGCGCAGCCGAAGAAACCTTATGACTACACGGCGTTCCGCGCCAGCAAGCCCGCCTCGATTCTGGTGCTGCCGGCCGATAACCGATCGCCGGATATTAATGCCGCGCACAGTGTGACCTCGCTGGTGACGCGCCCGCTGGCCGAAGCGGGTTACTACGTCTTCCCGGTGGCGGTGGTGGAAGAGACCTTTCAGCAGAATGGCCTGAGCAGCGCCAGTGAAGCCCAGGCGGTCAGCGCGAAGCGTCTCTATGAGATCTTCCACGCCGACAGCGCGCTCTATATCTCGATCAGCGACTATGGCAGCAGCTATCGGGTGATCGACAGCGTCACTACCGTGACCGCCAAAGCACGGCTGGTGGATTTACGCAGCGGCAAAGAGATCTGGCAGGGGGCGGCCACGGCCACCGACAACGATCAAAACAACAATGGCAACAACGGCCTGGTCGGCATTCTGGTCAGCGCGGCGATTAAACAGATCTCCGACAACGTGACCGACAAAGCGCACACGGTCGCCGGACTGACCAGCAATCGCCTGCTGGCGCAGAACGAACAGGGCGGGTTGCTGACCGGCCCGCGCTACAAGGCTGTCAGCGCCCGCTGATTGCATTGACACGGGCGCTCCGGCGTCCGCTATCCCTGCGGCAGCTCCAGCTGGCTGTAACCCAAGCCGTTCATCTTGCGCACCCGGATCTGCACCGGGATGCGCTCTTTCATCGCTTCCACGTGGCTGATCACCCCGATGGTTTTACCGCTGGCGTTAAGCGCGTCAAGTGCGTCCAGCGCGGTATCGAGCGTCTGCGCGTCCAGCGTGCCGAAGCCCTCATCCAGAAACAGCGATTCGATGCGCGTTTTGTGACTGACCAGATCGGATAACGCCAGCGCCAGCGCCAGGCTCACCAGGAAGCTCTCGCCGCCTGACAGGGTGCGGGTGTCACGCGCGGCATCGGCCTGCCAGGTATCCACCACATCCAGCTCCAGCAGATCCTGCGCCCGGCGCTGCAACAGGTAGCGGCCATGCAGCCGATCAAGCTGACGGTTGGCGAGCGCCACCAGGTGATCGAGGGTCAGGCCCTGTGCGAAGCGCCGGAATTTATCGCCGCTGGCGGAACCGATCAGATCGTTGAGCAGGCTCCACTGCGCCAGCGCCAGCTCATCCTGCTCAATCTGCACCATCAGGCTCTGCTGGCGGGCGCGCAGGCTGGCATCGCTCTGTAACTGCTGCTGGATATGACCCTGCTGGCTGGCATTGTCCCGCAGTGCCAGCCGCAGCTGCTCAAGCTGCTGTGCCAGCGCCTCGGCTGAAGCGGGCATCGCGGCTGGCTGCGCCTGCTGATGCGCTTTCTGCCGCTGGCGCAGATCGGCCAGCCGCACCTGCTGCTGCTGGCGGTGCTGATCGAGCTGTTGCAGCTGCTGACGCAGTTGCTGCGCGGTCTGCTCATCCAGCAGCGCGGCACGCAGGCTGGCTTCATCGCTGAATCCGGCGCGCGCCAGCGCCTGTTGCAGCGCGCGCTCCGCCTCTGCCTGTCTGCTTTCAAGACTCTGACGCTGGCTTTCCAGTCCGGCCAGTTCACCCTGTAACCGGCTGACCGCGGCCTGCGCCTGCTGTAGGTCTGACAGCTGCTGCGTGCGTTGCGCCTCATACTGCTGCACCCTGGCCTGCATCTGCTGCCGGGCCTGCGTGACCTCACGATCGCCAAACAGCGCCTGCCGCTGCTGGCGTAGTGCGCTGAGCTGCGTCTGGGCCTGACTAAACTGCTGCTGCCGGTCCGCCAGCTGCTGCTGCTCCAGCGCGGCCTGCTGTTGCAGGGCGCTGAGCTGGGTTTCCCCCCGCAGCAGCTGCGGTTGCAGGTTAGCGAGCGACTGCTCACTTTCCTGCCAGCGCTGCCACCGCGCCTGCTGAGCCGCCAGCCACTCGTCGCGATCGGCGGCCTGCGGCAGGGTAAGGTGATGGTCGCTGAACTGCTGCTGGAGCCGATCCTGCAACTGCTGCCAGGCCTGCTGCTCCTGCTGCTGGCGCTGTTGCAGGGCGTCGAGCCGCTGTTGCAGGTTGGTCAGCGACTGCTGCGCCAGCTGTTCAGCCTGCTGATGCTGCTGCCAGGCCTGAGACTGCCGGAGATAGTGATCCTGCGCCTGTTGACGCGCCTGGGCGGCCGCTTCCTGCGCCTGCCGCTGTTGTTCCAGCTGGTTTTCCTGTTCACTTTGCTGCTGCTGCCACTGCGCCAGCGCCTCGCTGTCGGCGAGTGAAAAGGTAAGTGCCAGCTCACCGCTCAGCGCCTGCCACTGCTGCTCAAGGTAATTAATCTGCCGCTGGGTCTCAGCCATTTCATCACGCAGCGTCTGCTGCTGTAGCGCCGACTGCTTCAGCTGTTCATTTTTTGCGGTGCCCGCCTCGCGCAGGGTCTCCACCTGCTGTTGCAGCGCGGCGCGGCGTTGCTGGTTCTCGCTCACCTCCAGCGTGCTGTAGGCTTCGACCGCGGGATGGCTGGTGGAGCCGCACAGCGGGCAGGGCTGATCGGCAGTCAGCCGGGCACGGTAATGCGTCAGATCGACAATCTGCTGCTCCAGCGCGCAGATTTTTTCGACATCATCCAGCTGCTGCTTTTCACGTTTCCACGTCGCACGCAGCCGCTGTAGTTCGGCCTCATCCTGCCGGTGCGCCTGCTCCAGCGCTGACAGCCGCTGCTGACGCTGGGCCAGCTGCTGGTGCAGCGGCTGCCACTGGGTGGAGAGCAGCAGCAGTTGCTGACGGGTTTTACGACTCTGCTGTAGCTGGCTCAGCGCCTGGCGCAGCGCCGCTGGGGGATGCTGCTGCTGAAGCGAAGTCAGTGCTTGCTCCGCCTGTAACAGCTGCTGGTGAGCCTGTTGCTCCGCCTGCTGGCGCGGCAGAGCCTGTTGCGCCTGCTGCTCAAGCGTCGCCTGCTGCGCGGCGATTTGCTGCTGCTGTTGCCGCTGCTGTTGTGCCAGATCGCTCAGGGTCGCTTCACGCTGCGCCAGCAGGGCGAAGTTCTCCTGCCACAGCGGCAGAGAGGCGCCCCACGGGGCCAGATCGGCAAGCTGCTGGCGCAGCTGCTGTTCATTGGCAATCGCCTGCTGTAAGGCGGTGACCTGTTGCGTCTGCGCCGTCAGGCTGGCTTGCGTCTGGTCGTAATGTTGCTGCTGCCGCTGGTTTTCCAGCTGCTGCTGCGAGAGCTGCTGCGCAAGGGTGCCGATCTGCTGATCCAGCGGCAACACCTCGGTGGTCAGCAGGCTCTCCTGCTGCTGCTGCTCCTGCTGCGCCTGCTGAAGGGCGCTCTGGGTGGCGGCGTATTGCTGCTGCTGTTGCTCAGCCTGCTGCTGCGCCTGCTGCTGCACTGCGGCAAGCTGCTGACAGCGGCTGACCACCTCCTGCTGCTCAGCGCGTAAGGCGTCGCGCTGCTGCAATGTTACCCGCAGCTTTTCCGCCGGTTCGCTGCGGGCCAGTCGCTGGCGGTCCGGCTCCGCGGCCTGAGAAGCGGCCTCCGCCTGCTGCACCGCCGTCGTGGCCTGCTCCAGATCCTGGTGCAACTGCTGCGCCTGCTGCTGCCACTGCTGCTGCTGCTGCGCCTGCTGATAGTGAGCACTCAGTTGCTGTTCGGCCTCGGTGAGCTCGGTGAGCTGCTGTTGCAGGGCGGCACGCGCGTCGCCATCCAGCAGCGCCATCGCACCCGCCTGGCTGCGCAGCAGATCCAGCTGGGTTTTCGCCTCTTTGTGGCGCTCGTAGATCGCCGCGGAAATCAGTCCGTAGATCTCCGTACCGGTCAGCTCCTCCAGCAGTTCGGCGCGTTCACTGGCTTTGGCATTGAGAAAAGCGGCGAACTGCCCCTGTGACAGCATCATTGAGCGGGTAAAGCGTTCAAAATCGAGCCCTGAGAGGGTTTCGATCAGCTTCAGCTTGTCACCGACTTTATCGGCGACAATGGTGTTGTCGGCGCAGCGCGCCAGCTCAACCCGCGGCGCCTGGAGTTTGCCGTCTGCGGTGCCGCGGGCGCGGTTCTGGCTCCAGAAGGCGCGCCAGGCTTCGCCTTTGATTTCAAACTCCACCTCAGCCAGACACTCCGCACAGTCGCGGGTCATCAGCGGATTCTGGCTCTGGGAGATCGCCCCCAGGCGCGGCGTCTGGTGATAGAGCGCCAGGCAGATGGCATCCAGCAGGGTGGTTTTACCGGCCCCGGTCGCGCCGGTGATGGCGAACAGGCCGTTGCTGGCGAAAGGCTCGGCGCGAAAGTCGATAAACCATTCGCCGCGCAGGGCATTGAGGTTTTTAAACCGTAGCGTGAGGATCTTCATTGGTTCTCTTCCATGGCGGCCAGCGTCTGGCGAAACAGGGTAGTCATCTGGTCGAGTTGCGCCGGTTGCAGCGCCTCATCCAGCGCCAGCCGCCGGGCAAAGACCTCCTCCACCTTCAGCTCGCTCAGGGTTTCATTATCGAGTCGCGCCAGACTCTGCTGCCGCTGCTCGCGGCTGCGGCGTAACAGCAGGACCTCGACCGGCAGCGTGGCGGTCAGGCTCTCCACCTGACGTTGCAGGTCGCTGAGGTACTCCTGGGTGGTGACTTCGATGTCGAGCCAGATCGGTTTCGGCAGCGGCAGCGGCAGCGCGCTGAAGGCGTTGAGCTGTTCAGCAATCTGCGCCAGCGATCCTTTCAACACCTGCATCGGCTGACTCTGCGGCACCACCAGCGGCGTGACCGATTGCAGACCGCTGGCACTCAGCTCCAGCAGAAAGACGCTTTTTTCGCTGCCCAGCTCATCAAAACTCAGCGGGATCGGCGAGCCGCTGTAACGGATATGCTCGCTGCCCGCCACCCGCTGGGCGCGATGGATATGGCCCAGCGCAATATAGTCGGCCGCCGGAAAGGCGCTGGCGGGGAAGGCGTCCAGCGTGCCGATGTAGATGTCGCGTACCGAATCGCTCTGGCTGACGCCGACGGTGGTGAGATGGCCGGTGGCGATCACCGGCAGCCCATAGCCGAGCGCCTTTGCCGCCTCAAAACGCTGCTGATAATGGTGAGCGATCGCCTCCAGCAGTGAGGTCTGTTTATCGCGGCCCGACTGGCCCGCCCGGCTGCGCAGAATATCGCGCGGCCGCAGATAGGGAATGGCGCACAGCAGCGCGCCCGGCTCCCCGTGGCGGGTGGTGAGCAGCAGCAGATCCTCATTTTCCTGCGGGGCGGCGATCACTCTGGTGTTGAGGCAGGCGAGCAGCTCGCGCGACTCATTCAGGGTCGCCACCGAATCGTGATTGCCTGCCAGCACAATCAGCTGACAGCCCGTGGGTTGCAGCGCCACCACAAAGCGGTTGAACATTTCGCGCGCGTAGCTGGGCGGCGTGCCGGTATCAAACAGATCGCCCGCGATGATCAGTGCATCCACCTGATGCTGTTCAATCTGGATCAACAGCCAGTCGAGAAACGCCTGATGCTCCGCGGCCCGACTTTTGTTGTAGAAGAACTGCCCCAGATGCCAGTCCGCGGTATGAATGATGCGCATAAGAGTCCCTGCCGTTGTGATTCGCCCGGCGATTATACTGGCTCTGCCGCCAAAGCGAAAAATTGTCGCGGCGCTGTCATAAATGATTACCTGCGTGGTTACAGGCAGGTTATGTTTTTCATAAAAGTGTCACAAATCTGACGCATAATGGCGCCGCGAATCTCAGTGACAGCCGTCATAATCAGCAGGAGTAATAATGGCTAAGCGCATTTTGGTTGTGGAAGATGAAGCCCCCATCCGAGAAATGTTGTGTTTTGTTCTGGAGCAGAACGACTATCAGCCAATCGAGGCGGAAGATTATGACAGCGCCGTGGGCAAGCTGATTGAACCCTGGCCCGATCTGATTCTGCTGGACTGGATGTTACCCGGCGGCAGCGGCATTCAGTTTATCAAGCATCTGAAGCGCGAAGCGATGACCCGCGACATTCCGGTGATGATGCTCACCGCGCGCGGTGAAGAGGAGGACCGGGTGCGCGGGCTGGAAGTGGGGGCTGACGATTACATTACCAAGCCATTCTCGCCGAAAGAGCTGATGGCGCGGATCAAAGCGGTGATGCGCCGTATCTCCCCGATGGCGGTGGAGGAGGTGATTGAGATACAGGGGCTGAGTCTCGATCCCTCTTCCCATCGCGTGATGTCCGAGACCACCCCGCTGGAGATGGGCCCGACCGAATATAAGCTGCTGCACTTCTTTATGACCCACCCGGAGCGGGTCTACAGCCGCGAACAGCTGCTGAACCACGTCTGGGGCACCAATGTTTATGTGGAAGATCGCACCGTCGACGTTCACATCCGCCGTTTACGTAAAGCGCTGGAGATCTCCGGCCACGATCGCATGGTACAAACCGTCCGCGGAACAGGGTATCGTTTCTCTGCCCGCTACTGAACGGAGCCTTAACCGTGCTGGAACGCCTCTCCTGGAAGAGATTACTGACAGAACTGCTGCTGGCGTCTCTGCCTGCGCTGCTGCTCGGTCTGCTGTTTGGCTATCTGCCGTGGCTGCTGCTGCTGAGCGTGCTGGCGGTGCTGCTGTGGCATTTCCATAATCTGATGCGGCTGTCGCACTGGCTGTGGCTCGATCGCACCATGACGCCGCCCACCGGACGCGCCAGCTGGGAGCCGCTGTTTTATGGGCTCTATCAGATGCAGCTGCGTAACCGGCGGCGGCGGCGTGAACTGGGCAATCTGATCAAGCGCTTTCGCAGCGGCGCGGAGTCGCTGCCCGACGCGGTGATCCTCACCACTGAAGAGGGCACCATTTTCTGGTGCAACGGGCTGGCGCAACAGCACCTTGGCCTGCGCTGGCCGGAGGATAATGGCCAGAATATCCTCAATCTGCTGCGCTACCCGGAGTTCTCCCGCTATATCCGCCAGCGTGATTTCGACAAGCCGCTGACGCTGGTGCTGAACAACAAATTTCATATGGAATTCCGCGTGATGCCCTACAGCGAAGGGCAGTGGCTGCTGGTGGCGCGTGACGTCACCCAGATGCATCAGCTGGAGGGCGCGCGGCGCAACTTCTTTGCCAACGTCAGCCATGAACTGCGCACCCCGCTGACGGTGTTGCAGGGCTATCTGGAGATGATGAACGACTCGGTGATGAGCGAGCCTTCGCGCAGTAAAGCGCTGCATACCATGTCGGAGCAGACGCGCCGCATGGACAGCCTGGTGAAACAGCTGCTGACGCTGTCGCGCATTGAAGCCGCACCGGCGATCGATCTCAAAGAGAAGGTGGATGTGCCGGTGATGCTGAAGCTCTTGCAGCATGAGGCCGCAACGCTGAGCGGCGGCCGGCACGAGATCCATTTCCACACCGATCCCCATCTGAAAGTCTTTGGCAACGATGAGCAGCTGCGCAGCGCCATCTCCAACCTGGTTTACAACGCGGTCAATCACACCCCTGACGGCACCCGCATCGACATCAGCTGGCTGCGCAGTAAGCAGGGGGCGACCTTCCGGGTGTGTGACAATGGACCGGGCATCGCGGCGGAACATATCCCCCGTCTGACCGAGCGCTTCTATCGGGTCGATAAAGCGCGATCGCGCGCCACCGGCGGCAGCGGGCTGGGGCTGGCGATTGTCAAACATGCGCTGAGCCACCATAACGCCCGGCTGGAGATCCGCAGCGTGCCGCATCAGGAGACCTGTTTCACCTTTACCCTGCCGGCGAGGTTGATTGTCGGCAGCGTGATGCAGGAGAATGCCGTTCATTAATCGCTGCCGGATCTCCCTGATGCGCATCCTTCTTTTGTTGATCGTTACTCTGCTGCCGGGTCTGGCGCTTGCCCAGCCCGGCACGCTCGCCGGCAACCTGAGCAGCGTCGGCTCCGATACGCTCGGCTATCTGATGACCCTGTGGGGCGAAGATTTCAGCCGTCAGGCACCGGGCGTGAATCTCCAGGTGCAGGCTTCCGGCTCCTCCACCGCCCCCACCGCGCTGGCGGCAGGCGCGGCGCAGCTCGGCCCGATGAGCCGCCCGATGCAGGCCGATGAGCGTCAGGCTTTTGAGGCGCGCTATGGCTATCCGCCGCTGGCGGTGCCGGTGGCGATGGATGCGCTGGTGGTGGTGGTGAATCAGCGCAATCCGCTACAGCAGATCTCCCGGTCTCAGCTCGACGCCATCTTCTCTGTTACCCGTCTGTGTGGCGCGCACGCCGCGCCGCTGCGCTGGGGCGATCTCGGCTTAACCGGCGCGGCGTGGGCCAGGCGACCGATTCAGCGCTATGGCCGCAACTCCGCCTCCGGCACCTGGGGATTTTTCAAGCAGCAGGTGCTGTGTCAGGGCGATTTCCGCAGCGACGTGGCGGAGTTTCCTGGCTCGGCGGCGGTGGTGCAGGCGGTGGCCGCGAATCCCCGCAGCATCGGCTATGCCAGTTTTGGCTTTCACCTCAGCGGCGTAAAAATGCTGGCGATTACCAACCCGCGCGGCGAGGCGGTGACACCGGATGCTGCGGCGATCCGCAGCGGTCGCTATCCCTGGGCGCGTCCGCTCTATCTCTATGTCAACAAAGCGCCGGGCAAGCCGCTGCCACCGCTGGTCGCGGCGTTTCTGCAACAGGTGCTCTCGGCGCAGGGACAGCGGCGGGTCAGCGAGGCGGGCTATCTGCCACTCTCCGAAAGCCAGATGGCGCAGGCGCGCGCAGCGCTCCGGTAACGGCGCAAAGTGAAACTTTTTCATGACTGTTGAATTTTCTTCGGTTGCAGATGAAAGCGGCTCATGTCACCCTGCATTCAGACATTTAGCCATCCAGATGGCTATTTATATCAGAATGTAATTATTTCCTGCCGCAACGACGTGCAGGCCAAAGGAGTGATCATGCAAAGAGAAACTGCCCCGTTCCGTGCCGATACCGTTGGCAGCTTTCTGCGTCCTGCCGCCCTGAAACAGGCGCGTGAGCAGTTTGCCGCTGGTGAGATTGACGCCGCTGCGCTGCGCCAGGTGGAAGATGAGGCGATTCGCGACGTGGTGGCGAAACAGCGTGAAAATGGCCTTAAGGTAGTAACCGACGGCGAGTTTCGTCGCGGCTGGTGGCACTTTGACTTTTTCTACGGTCTGGATGGGGTTGAACGTTACGAAGCGGAGCAGGGCATTCAGTTCAACGGCGTGCAGACCAAAGCGCATGGCGTGAAAGTGGTGAGTAAGCTTGGTTTCCCGGCCGATCACCCGATGCTGGCGCACTTCCGCTTTCTGCAAAGCATCGCCGGGGATGCGCAGCCGAAGATGACCATTCCCAGCCCCAGCGTGCTGCACTTCCGCGGCGGTCGCAAAGTGATCGACGCTGACGTTTATCCCGATCTGGCTGACTATTTCGATGACCTGGCGCAGACCTACAAACAGGCGATCAGGGCGTTTTACGATGCGGGCTGCCGCTATCTGCAACTGGATGACACCGTCTGGGCCTATCTCTGCTCTGACGATCAGAAGCGTGACATCCGGGCGCGCGGCGACGATCCTGAGGCGCTGGCTCAGACCTATGCCCGGGTGCTGAACAGGGCGCTGGAAGATAAACCGGCCGATCTCACCGTGGGGCTGCATGTCTGCCGCGGCAATTTCCGCTCGACCTGGATCTCCGAAGGGGGCTACGGCCCGGTGGCGGAAATCCTGTTCGGCAGCGTTAACGTCGATGCGTTCTTTCTGGAGTATGACAACGCCCGCTCCGGCGGTTTTGAACCGCTGCGCTTCATCAAACCTGGCCATCAGCAGGTGGTGCTGGGTCTGATTACCACCAAGGTCGGGGAGCTGGAAGATCCGGCGCAGGTGAAAAAGCGGCTGGAAGAGGCGACCAGGTATGTCAGTCTCGATCAGATCTGCCTCAGCCCGCAGTGTGGTTTTGCCTCCACTGAAGAGGGCAACAGCCTGAGCGAAGAGCAGCAGTGGCAGAAGATTCGGCTGGTAGTCGATATTGCTAAACAGGTCTGGTAGTGCTGTAACGTTGTGCAGACAGGCGCGTAAAACGCGCCTTTTGTGTATTGGCGGGCGGGTTAATGCGGGGATTTCTCACCGTCTGTCTATAATTCAGGCACATCATCTTGTGTGCCTGCGGTAAATATTAACGCTATCCTCTACTATTCCGTTAAATGGTGGAATAACCTTCTGGTTTTCCGATCCCGTATTGCCTTTCTTCGCTATAAACGTTTTACTTAGCGCCGTTGTCGATTCATCCCTCCGTGAACAGAATAAAAGCAGCTTAAATCACCTGCGTTTTACCTCACGACGAGCACAATGCGCTGCTGCTGGCAGCCAGGTCGCGGTTCAGACGCAGCGAGGGGACAACACTAACCCAACTTCCACCGCAACATCAGTGACAGGCCGTATGACACATCGTTTAACCTCGAAGGACATTCTCGCGCTGGGCTTTATGACATTCGCCCTGTTTGTTGGCGCGGGCAACATCATTTTTCCGCCCATGGTAGGAATTCAGTCTGGCGAACACGTCTGGACTGCCGCCATTGGCTTTCTGATTACCGCTGTCGGTCTGCCGGTGATGACCGTGATCGCCCTGGCGCGCGTCGGTGGCGGCGTCGATGCGCTCAGTACCCCGATCGGTAAGGTCGCAGGCGTGGTTCTCGCCACCGTCTGCTATCTGGCCGTCGGCCCGCTGTTTGCCACGCCGCGCACGGCGACGGTCTCCTTTGAGATGGGGATCGCCCCGCTGACCGGCGAAGGCGCGCTGCCGCTGTTTATCTACAGCCTGATCTACTTTGCGCTGGTGATTGGCGTGTCGCTCTATCCCGGCAAACTGCTCGACACGGTCGGCCACTTCCTGGCACCGCTGAAAATTGTGGCGCTGACCATTCTGGGCGTCGCCGCGCTGGTGTGGCCCGCAGGCGGGACTATTCCCGCGACCGCCGATTATCAGCGCGCGGCCTTCTCCAGCGGTTTCGTCAATGGCTATCTGACCATGGATACGCTGGGTGCGCTGGTGTTTGGCATCGTGATCGTCAACGCCGCCCGTTCCCGTGGCGTCGACAATGCCGCGCTGCTGACCCGCTATACCGTGCTGGCGGGATTGATCGCCGGTCTCGGCCTGACGCTGGTCTACCTCTGCCTGTTTAAACTCGGCGCGGGCAGCGGTGCGCTGGTGGATCAGAACGCCAACGGCGCGGCGATTCTGCATGCCTATGTGCAGCACACCTTTGGCAACATGGGCAGCTTCTTCCTGGCCGCGCTGATTTTCGTCGCCTGTATGGTCACTGCCGTGGGCCTGACCTGCGCCTGTGCGGAATTTTTTGCGCAATACCTGCCGTTATCGTATAAAACCCTGGTATTTATTCTGGGTCTGTTCTCGATGGTGGTGTCGAACCTCGGCCTCAGCCACCTGATTCAGATCTCCATCCCGGTACTGACGGCGATCTATCCGCCCTGTATCGTGCTGGTGGTGCTGAGTTTCACCCTTAACTGGTGGAACAAGAGCAGCCGGATTATCGCGCCAGCGATGCTGATCAGCCTGCTGTTTGGTATTGTGGACGCGATTAAAACCACCGGGTTTAAAGATTTGCTGCCAGCTTTCAGTCAGCACCTGCCGCTGGCCGATCAGGGTCTCGCCTGGTTGCCGCCGTCGCTGGTGATGCTGTTGATTGCCGCTGTTGTGGATCGGGTCAAGGGGCCTGAACAGGTGACGGTTCACTCCTAGCAGACAGCACTGATTCTTCTTTAACCACGGGCTTGCCCGTGGTTTTTTCATTTCACAGGTACAGGTTGTTATGCAAGAAACCAATAAGCTCAAACGCGGACTGAGCACGCGCCACATCCGCTTTATGGCGCTGGGATCGGCGATTGGCACCGGGCTGTTCTACGGTTCAGCCGATGCGATCAAAATGGCCGGGCCAAGTGTGCTGCTCGCTTACATCATCGGCGGGGCAGTGGCCTACATCATCATGCGGGCGCTGGGTGAGATGTCGGTGAATAACCCGCAGGCCAGCTCCTTTTCACGCTATGCCCAGGACTATCTCGGTCCGATGGCGGGTTACATCACCGGCTGGACCTACTGCTTTGAAATCCTGATCGTGGCGATTGCCGATGTCACCGCCTTCGGCATCTATATGGGGGTCTGGTTCCCCGAGGTGCCACACTGGATTTGGGTGCTGAGCGTGGTGCTGATTATCGGCGCGGTCAACCTGATGAGCGTTAAAGTGTTTGGCGAAGTGGAGTTCTGGTTCTCCTTCTTCAAGGTCGCCACCATCATTGTGATGATCCTGGCCGGTTTCGGCATGATTATCTGGGGGATTGGCAACGGCGGTCAGCCGACCGGCATCCATAACCTCTGGAGCAACGGCGGCTTCTTTGCCCACGGCGTGGTCGGTATGCTGCTGTCGCTTCAGATGGTGATGTTTGCCTATGGCGGCATTGAGATCATCGGCATCACCGCCGGGGAAGCGAAAGACCCGGAGAAGTCGATTCCGCGCGCCATCAACTCGGTGCCGTGGCGCATTCTGGTGTTTTATGTCGGCACGCTGTTTGTGATTATGTCGATCTATCCGTGGAATCAGGTGGGCACCTCCGGCAGCCCGTTTGTGCTGACCTTCCAGCATCTGGGCATCGCCGCCGCCGCCTCTATCCTCAACTTCGTGGTGCTGACCGCCTCGCTGTCGGCGATTAACAGTGATGTGTTTGGCGTGGGGCGTATGCTGCACGGCATGGCGCAGCAGGGCCATGCGCCGAAGATCTTTATGAAGGTCTCTTCGCGCGGCATTCCGTGGGTGACAGTGGTGGTGATGATGTTCGCCATGCTGATTGCGGTCTATCTCAACTACCTGATGCCGGAAAAGGTCTTCCTGGTGATCGCTTCGCTGGCGACCTTTGCCACGGTCTGGGTCTGGATCATGATCCTGCTGTCGCAGATCGCCTTCCGCCGCAAAATCGGTAAAGAGGCGGCCAGCAAGTTGCAGTTCGCGCTGCCTGGCGGCAGCTGGACCGCGGGCTTTGGCGTGCTGTTCCTCTGCTTTATCATCGGGCTGATTGGCTACTTCCCCGATACCCGCGTCTCGCTCTATGCCGGGCTGGTGTGGATTGTGGTGCTGCTGCTGGGCTATAAACTGGTTCGCAAACCTCATTAATCACCGTTCTGCTCTCCCGTTTCGCGGGAGAGCAGAAACCGCGTCTGCGTCTTCTCTTTTCTCATTCTCCCCGCCTGTTTATGTGATGCTCAGCACGGCAGTGAAAATAACCGCCTGATGTTATTGCGCGCGCCGGAAATAACCGCTTGTGGTCGGGTTCAGATTATTTCAGTGGTTTTTTCTGTTGTTATTACTGGCACTGAGTGTTGCATGGCCGGGGCGATGGCGCAGGGGCGGTGTCTCTCCGCTCAGCAGCGGCGGCGCAGGCGGTGGGGCAGAGTGGTTAAAATAAAAAACGGCGAAACCAGTCGCCGAAATAATCAAGTGAATCAGAGAAAGAATAAAAGGGATGATTGACGCCAGTATCGTAAAACAAAATGACCGGCGCTGATAGAGAAGCGGTTTAAATAAGAAAAGGTCTGAATAGCGTTAATTAATAGTGATAACCATTAATCAGGCCGCATTAACGTTGCGGCCTGAATCTGATTAGCCCCAGACTCAGGGCAGAATAACGGAAACGGGCAGCGTGGCGCTGCTATCCCGCTTTTTTTGTAACTGCGTCAGCGCGGATTGATAAGGGCAGAGCAGGCCCGCCTCTGTAACCCTGCAATCTGGCTGATGCCACTCCTGGCGTAACAGCGGGTGGGCCGCATCAACGGGTTGCAGCTGACGCAGGCCATCCAGACTCTGCGCCTGGAAATAGAGCCGCAGAAAGCGCTCGCCGCTGCGGGTATCGCGCCAGCGCTCCAGCACCAGACTGCTGCCCGGCGGAATATTGCCGCGCGCGTAGCCCGGCAGCTGCCAGTCAAAGCCCATCAGGGTCCGCACCATGGCGATATTGGTGTCGTGCGCCACCAGGATCAGCCAGCGGGCTGGCGCGTCATCCTGGGCGATCGCCGTCAGCATGGCGCTGAGCAGGATTGAGCCATGCCGCTGCGCCTGATAGAGCAGATCGTTGCTGAGGTCGTAATTGGCGGTCAGCAGCGGCAGCAGGGCGGTGATCTGCGCCGCCGAGGTGATATGTCCCCAGGCCAGCTGATCGAACGGCAGATTTTCGCTGTAGCCGAGCCGCAGCGTCTCCACCATGCTGGCCATCACGCTGAGCCCCTGCACGTAGCTCCCGCCGTTGCGGGTCTGCCTGAACTGCCAGGGGCGATCAAAGAAGGTGCAGTCGGCGGCAGGCGGACAGACGGCGGCTTTCAGCTGGCGCACCGCCGGTTGCAACTGCTGCTGCAACTGCGCCAGATCGCCCGCTTTCTGACGTTTGGCCGCCAGCGCCTGCTCAGGATCGATGCGGGTGAGCGGCAGTTTGTCGCTCTGAAACAGCGGATCGACATCGCCCGCCACGTAGTGTACCGGCACGCCGCAGCCGGGAAACGCGCCATCAACCAGCGCCTGTGCGGTGGCGCGAGTGCGTTGCCGCGGGCTGGCGCGCACGTAGACCTGCTCCGCGTCCGGGCAGCCAGCGCGCAGCAGCCCAAGCTGGCGATAGTGGTCGCCCTGCCAGCGCCCTTTATTCACCACGGCGCTGTAGCCGTGGCCGGTCAGCTCGCCATCGGCGGTGCTCCATTGGGTCCAGGGGCGCTGGCTGGCGGCCTCGATCTCTTTACGATTGGCGGGCGTCGGGGGACGCACCCCGTGCCGGCTCAGTTCCACCACCTTCTCCAGCTGATAATCCGCCGCCTGAGAGAGCGGACTGAACAGCCAGAGGGAACTCAGCAGCAGCGCGCAGCGGCAGAGCAGCGGCCTCATCATCTACTCATCCAGCGCGCGATTGCCGGTCAGCGCTTTGATTTGGGGGTAGAGGGTGGCGTTGGCCAGCAGCACCGGGTTGCCGTTTTTCAGCCCATCGTTGCGCAGATAGTCATTGGTGACACCGCCCGCTTCACGCATCAGCACGATTCCCGGCAGGCTGTCCCAGGGATGCATATGCGCTTCGTAATAGCCGATCAGACGACCGGCCGCCGCCCAGGCGCTGGTCAGCGCCCCGGAGCCGATACGGATAAACATGCCGCCCTGTTCCATTAAGCCGCTGATGAATTGTGAGACGCTGGCGGCGGGCGTGCGGCTGGAGTTGCTGATGCCGAGCAACCCTTCGCTGAGATGCTCTGCCGCGTGCACCTGCAAACGGCGCTCGTTGAGCCACGCTCCCTTGCCAGCACGCGCGTGAAACAGCTCCTGATGGTTAGGATCGCACACCACGCCAATCACCGGTTCGCCGTCACAGACCACCGCCAGTGACACGCACCAGTTAGGCAGGCCATTAACGAAACAGGCGGTGCCATCGATGGGATCAACCACCCAGATAAAGGGCGCGCCCTGAACCTCACCGCCGCTCTCTTCACCGTAGATGGCATCATCAGGAAAACGTTCGGCGATTAAGGTCTTGATCAGGGCCTCCACGTTACGGTCCGCCTCGCTGACCAGATCCTGTAAATCTCTCTTATGTTCCACCACCAGCGTCTGGCGTTGCTGATACCAGGAGTAGGCCCGGCTGGCCGCCGCGCGGGCGATGTCACAGGCGTAACGATAACGCGCGTCAATTTCAGTATGCGAAGCGGATGACATCTTTTCCTCTTATGATTTTCTGCCATAAACAATGGAAGGCGCGCCTGAACAGGCGATCTGGCTGTGCGATTCAGGGTGATATTGTTAAGAAAGGCTTCATTAAGCCGCAGTTGTGCAGCAATGGCAAGATGGCGCAGCGGCAGCTGACAGGCTTTTTATCGGGACGCTGGCTGGCATCGGCCAGCCGGGCAGCAGAGGATCGGGTTTTACAGGGTTCTGTCGGCGGCCAGCGCCATTAAACGCGGATAAAAAACGAAAAACAGCGCTTCAAGCTGATCGTAGTGTTGGGTGAAATCGTGGTAGGAGTCGCGCAGGGCCGCCAGCCGTGGACGGCGGCTGGCCATGCCGTGCAGCACCCGCTCCAGCCGCGCAGGCTGGGCATAATGCTCAAACCAGCGCTCGCGCCACATCACCGCATTGAGCTGCTGAAACTCCGCAGGAGTCTCCGCCAGCTGCGGCACGATTTCCGCTTCGGCGGCGGCAGAAAAGTGCGTCAGCGTCTGGTCGGGGGTTAAGCGCAGCCAGTGGCGGGCGAGAAAGTGGTCCCAGATGACATCCAGCGTAATCGGCGCCACGCGGTAGGTCTGCGCGCGGAACAGCTGGCGCGCCTGGCGCACTTCCGGCAGCGCATCGGTCATCACGTCGAGGCGGCGATGCATCAGAATGCCGTCGGCCACTGGCGCAGACCAGTGCTGGTGCGGGTTGCCACGGACAAAGTCGGCCATGAGGTTGCCCAGTAACGAGCTGTCGGCCAGCCGGGCCAGATGGAGATGCGCAAGAAAGTTCATGCCGCATTATAGGCTGAACTGCCTTTGCACAGCCAGTTGTTCAGAATTGGTCGGTTTTCCGCTAAACTGTGCCGCCTGTTTTTGCCTGAGAAAGAACATTTCAATGCGTGTCGCCGATTTTGCTTTTGAATTGCCCGAATCCCTGATTGCTCACTATCCCCAGGCGCAGCGCAGTGGCTGTCGCCTGCTGTCGCTGGATGGCCCCAGCGGTGCCCTGACGCACGGCGTGTTTACCGATGTGCTGGATAAGCTGAACCCAGGGGATCTGCTGGTATTCAACAATACCCGCGTGATCCCGGCGCGCGTCTTTGGCCGGAAAGCCAGCGGCGGCAAAATCGAGATGCTGGTGGAGCGGATGCTCGACGACAAGCGCGTGCTGGCGCACGTGCGCGCCTCCAAAGCGCCGAAGCCAGGGGCAGAACTGCTGCTGGGCGAAGATGAGAGCGTGAAAGCGACCATGGTGGCGCGCCACGACGCCCTGTTTGAGATTGTGTTTGATGATGAGCGCGCGGTGCTCGACATCCTCAACAGCGTCGGCCATATGCCGCTGCCGCCCTATATCGATCGCCCGGATGAAGAGGCGGATCGCGAGCTTTATCAGACGGTGTACAGCGCCCGTCCTGGCGCCGTCGCGGCCCCGACCGCCGGTCTGCACTTTGATGAGCCGCTGTTGCAGGCGCTGAAAGAGAAGGGCGTGGAGATGGCGTTTGTGACGCTGCATGTCGGCGCGGGAACCTTCCAGCCGGTGCGGGTTGAAACCATCGAAGAGCATCACATGCACGCCGAATATGCCGAAGTGCCGCAGGAGGTGGTCGACGCGGTGCTGGCCTGTAAAGCGCGCGGCAATAAAGTGGTCGCCGTCGGCACCACCTCGGTCCGTTCGCTGGAGAGCGCGGCCAAAGCGAGTCAGGATGCCCTGATCGCGCCGTTCTTCGACGACACCCAGATTTTTATCTATCCGGGCTATGAGTACCAGGTGATCGATGCGCTGATCACCAATTTCCATCTGCCCGAATCGACCCTGATTATGCTGGTGTCGGCCTTTGCCGGTTATCAGCACACCATGGCGGCCTACCGCGCCGCCGTGGCTGAGCAATATCGTTTCTTCAGCTATGGCGACGCGATGTTTATCAGCAAAAATCCGCAGGCGCCGCTGGAAAAAGTGGGCGACTGATCTATTAACTGACGACCGGAATCGCCTGAAGCGCGAGAAGGTTATATACATCGGACTGTTTCTCCGATGGAGGCTTTGTGAAATTTGAACTTGATACCACTGACGGGCGCGCACGCCGTGGCCGTCTGATTTTTGATCGCGGCGTGGTGGAGACTCCGGCCTTTATGCCGGTCGGGACCTACGGCACCGTCAAAGGGATGACGCCGGAAGAGGTGCAGGAGACCGGCGCGCAGATCATTCTGGGCAACACCTTCCATCTCTGGCTGCGTCCGGGTCAGGAGATCATGAAACTGCATGGCGATCTGCATGACTTCATGCAGTGGAAAGGGCCGATCCTGACCGACTCCGGCGGTTTCCAGGTCTTCAGCCTCGGTGACATCCGTAAGATCACCGAAGCGGGCGTGCACTTCCGCAACCCGATCAATGGCGACCCGATTTTCCTCGACCCTGAAAAGTCGATGGAGATTCAGTATGACCTCGGCTCCGACATCGTGATGATTTTCGATGAGTGTACCCCCTATCCGGCTGACTGGGACTACGCCAAACGCTCAATGGAGATGTCGCTGCGCTGGGCGAAACGCAGCCGTGACCGTTTTGACAGCCTGGGCAACAAAAATGCGCTGTTTGGCATTATCCAGGGCTCGGTTTACGAAGATTTACGAGATGTCTCGGTGAAAGGTCTGGTAGAGATTGGCTTTGATGGGTACGCTGTGGGCGGCCTGGCGGTGGGTGAGCCTAAGCAGGATATGCACCGTATTCTGGAGCACGTCTGTCCGCAGCTGCCGCAGGATAAACCGCGTTATCTGATGGGGGTTGGCAAGCCGGAAGATCTGGTCGAGGGCGTCCGTCGCGGTGTCGATATGTTCGATTGTGTGATGCCGACCCGCAATGCGCGTAATGGCCATCTGTTTGTCACTGAAGGCGTGGTTAAAATCCGCAACGCCCGATATAAAGATGATACCGCGCCGCTGGATGCGGAGTGTGATTGTTACACCTGTCGCAATTATAGCCGCGCCTACTTGTATCATCTCGACCGCTGTAACGAAATACTGGGCGCGCGTCTGAATACCATCCACAATCTGCGCTACTACCAGCGTCTGATGGCAGGTTTACGCCAGGCCATCGAAGAGGGTAAATTAGAGCGCTTTGTAAACGAGTTCTACCAACGGACGGGCAAAGAAGTTCCGCCTTTAACGTCTGATAATTCATCAATGAGGGAAATTTAATGAGCTTTTTCATTTCTGACGCCGTGGCCGCAGCAGGCGCACCGTCTCAGGGAAGTCCGTATTCTCTGGTGATCATGCTGGTGGTGTTTGGTCTGATTTTCTATTTCATGATCCTGCGTCCGCAGCAGAAACGTGCGAAAGAGCACAAGAGATTGATGGATTCTATCTCTAAGGGCGATGAAGTGCTGACCAGCGGTGGCCTGGTGGGTCGCGTAACGAAAGTGTCTGATACGGGCTACGTCTCTATCGAACTGAACGAGACCAATGAAGTGGTCATTAAACGTGATTTCGTCGCTGCCGTTCTGCCTAAAGGCACAATGAAAGCGCTGTAATTCTTTCTCCCCTAAGGGAACTGCCGTGTTAAATCGTTATCCTTTGTGGAAGTACGTGATGCTGGTCGTCGTGATTATCGTCGGCCTGCTCTATGCGCTTCCCAACCTGTATGGTGAGGATCCGGCCGTTCAAATCACTGGCGCGCGCGGAAGCGCCGCCAGTGAGCAGACGTTGGATCAAATTCAGTCCGCCTTAAAACAAGATAATATCCAGAGCAAATCAGTCGCGCTGGAAAATGGTGCAATTACCGCACGCTTCAGCAACACGGATGTGCAGTTACGCGCCCGTGAAGCGATCATGAAAGCGCTGGGTGAAAACTACGTTGTGGCGCTTAACCTCGCGCCAGCCACGCCGCGCTGGCTGAGTATGCTGTCAGCCGAGCCGATGAAGCTCGGTCTTGATCTGCGTGGCGGTGTGCACTTCCTGATGGAAGTGGACATGGACACCGCGCTGAGCAAATTGCAGGAGCAGAATGCTGACGCACTGCGTAGCGACCTGCGCAGCAAAAATATCCCCTATACCAACGTCAACAAAATCGCGAACTACGGCGTGGAGATTCGTTTCCGTGACGCCGCCAGCCGCGATGCGGCTATCTCCTGGCTGAGTTCACGTCATCAGGATCTGGTGATCAACAGCAGCGGCAGCGATGCGCTGCGTGCCACCATGAGCGATGCCCGTCTCAGCGAAGCGCGTGAATATGCGGTTCAGCAGAACATTACGATTCTGCGTAACCGTGTGAACCAGCTTGGCGTGGCTGAACCGCTGGTTCAGCGTCAGGGTTCTGACCGTATCGTGGTGGAGCTGCCGGGTATTCAGGATACCGCGCGTGCTAAAGAGATTCTGGGCGCAACCGCCACGCTGGAGTTCCGTCTGGTGAATACCAGTGTCGATCCAACGGCTGCGGCCAGTGGTCGGGTGCCGGGTGACTCCGAAGTCAAAGATATGCGTGATGGCCAGCCGGTGGTGCTTTACAAGCGGGTGATCCTGACCGGTGACCATATCACTGACTCGACCTCCAGCATGGATGAGTACAACCAGCCACAGGTGAATATTTCACTGGATGGCGCGGGCGGTAACATCATGTCGAACTTCACCAAGGACAACATCGGCAAGCCGATGGCGACCCTGTTTGTGGAGTACAAAGACAGCGGTAAGAAAGATGCCAACGGCCGTTCGATTCTGGTGAAGCAGGAAGAGGTGATTAACGTTGCCAATATCCAGTCTCGCCTCGGGAACAGCTTCCGCATTACCGGTATCAGCAACCCGAACGAAGCGCGTCAGCTCTCGCTGCTGCTGCGTGCCGGTGCGTTGATTGCGCCGATCCAGATTGTGGAAGAGCGTACTATCGGGCCGACCATGGGTCAGCAGAACATTACCCAGGGTCTGGAAGCCTGCCTGTGGGGTCTGCTCGCCTCGATCCTGTTTATGGTGATCTTCTATAAGAAGTTCGGCCTGATCGCGACCAGTGCGCTGCTGGTAAACCTGGTGCTGATTGTCGGTGTCATGTCCCTGCTGCCGGGCGCGACGCTGACCATGCCAGGTATCGCCGGTATCGTGTTAACCCTGGCGGTAGCCGTTGATGCCAACGTACTGATTAACGAACGTATTAAAGAAGAGCTGCGTAACGGGCGCTCGGTTCAGCAGGCAATTCATGAGGGCTATAAAGGCGCCTTCTCCAGTATTGTCGATGCGAACGTGACCACCCTGATCAAAGTTATCATTCTTTATGCGGTCGGCACCGGTTCGATCAAAGGCTTTGCGATTACCACCGCTATCGGTATCGCGACCTCAATGTTCACCGCGATCGTCGGTACCCGTGCCATTGTTAACCTGGTTTACGGTGGCAAACGCATCAACAAGCTGTCTATCTGAGGAGTGCGTTGTGGCACAGGAATATAACATTGAGCAGTTGAACCACGGGCGTAAAGTCGTCGACTTTATGCGCTGGGATAAACTGGCCTTCATCATTTCGGGACTGCTGATTGTCGCCGCCATCGCCATTGTTGGCGTGCGTGGCTTCAACTGGGGCCTCGACTTCACCGGCGGGACGGTGATTGAGATCGCTCTGGAAAAACCTGCCGATCTCGAAGTCCTGCGCGGCGATCTGGTGAAAGCGGGCTTTGACGAGCCGCTGGTGCAGAACTTCGGCAGCAGCCGTGACGTGATGGTGCGTATGGCACCGGTCAGCGGCCCGGCGGGCACCGAGTTAGGCAATAAAGTAGTGTCGGTGGTTAACCAGACCACCCAGCAAAACGCGACCGTGAAGCGCATTGAGTTCGTTGGCCCGAGCGTGGGCAGCGACCTGGCGCAGGCGGGGGCGATGGCGCTGTTGTCTGCGCTGATTGCGATTCTGATCTACATCGGTTTCCGCTTTGAGTGGCGTCTGGCGCTGGGTACCGTGCTGGCGCTGGCGCATGACGTAATCATCACCTGCGGCCTGCTGGCGCTGTTCCGCATCGAGATTGACCTGACGATTGTCGCCTCGCTGATGTCAGTGATTGGTTACTCGCTTAACGATAAAATTGTGGTTTCTGACCGTATTCGTGAAAACTTCCGCAAGATCCGTCGCGGCAGCTCTTACGATATTACCAACGTGTCACTGACCCAGACGTTAAGCCGTACCCTGATCACCTCGCTGACCACGCTGGCGATGATCCTCATCCTGTTTGTGTTTGGTGGCGCGTTGCTGAAAGGCTTCTCACTGACCATGCTGATCGGGGTGACCATCGGTACGATTTCCTCGATTTATGTCTCTTCGGCGCTGGCGCTGAAGCTGGGCATGAAGCGTGAACATATGCTGGTGCAGAAGGTTGAGAAAGAGGGCGCGGATCAGCCGTCGATCCTGCCTTAACTGCGGTAGCAGAATGAAAACGGGCAGCCCTGCGGCTGCCCGTTTTTTTTTTGCGTGCCGGTTAAGGTGTGGCCGGTCCGGTCGGCGCGGGTGCGTCCTGCGTTACGTTATGAACGCGGACATAACCCAGCTGATCGGGCGTGAAGCCACTAAGGCGCAGCGGGACGCTCAGGGTATGCTGAGGTAACAGTGCGGCGGGCAGGGCGATAGTCTGACTCAGACTCTCGTTGTTGAGCGGTTTGCCGCTCGCCGGATCCAGCGGACCCCAGACCACCGTGGCGTGCAGCGCAGGCAGCGGCTGTTCGCTCATGGCGCGCACCGTCAGCGTCGCCCGCGAGCCACTGGCTTCGGCGGTGACCGGGGAGAGCGTCAGGCGCAGCGTGCCGGGCTGGGTTTGCAGCTCAACCGGCGTATTCGCCTGAGGAATCAGCCACGCGCCCTGCTGTGAGTGGCTATTCAGCTGCCCCTGAATCTCCAGCGCGCTGGCCTGAGTGGTCAGGTGCTGCATCTGCTGATTAAGCTGACTTACTTCCTGATGCAGTTCCCGCACCTGTGGTGTGCTGGCAGTCGTGCTGCAACCACTCAGCATCGTCAGTGACAACGCCACGGGCACCACCCAAACCATCCTGTTCATAAGTTATCCTCGGTTATTTCGGAATACGTAATACCTGGCCAGGATAGATCTTATCAGGATGCGACAGCATTGGCTTGTTCGCTTCGAAAATCTTGTTGTATTCGTTGGCATTTCCGTAAACTTCTTTAGCGATGGCGCTCAGGGTATCGCCTTTTTTCACCGTATAAAGCGCTGATTCGGTCGCGCTGTCTGTCACGCTGACCTTGTCTTCCACTTTGGTGATGCCCGCGACGTTACCGGCGGCGATCAGGATCTTCTCTTTCAGCTCCTGCGAGAGGCCATCGCCTGTCACGGTGACGGTATCGCCATTCACCTTTACATCCACTTTGTCACTGTCGGGCAGGCCGAGCTTGTTGATGTGCTCCTGCATTTTTTTGTTTTGATCTTCACCGCCGTGCACGGCATCCCATAACTTTTCACCTGCTTCTTTCACGAAATTAAACAGACCCATAGAACTTCTCCTGTGTGTTAGTGGATATATGCCGTCTTGCGACTCTATAAGCGTAGACCCTTTTGCCGTCACTGAGATTTAACACCGTTTATGCTGCGCGCCGCCGGGGCGAAAGGCACGGAAGAGTTTTGGTTGATTCGCAGTTCGCGTTACACTATCTGACCCATCACTCTCGCGTCAGGAAACGTCATGCATTGCCCATTCTGCTCCGCTGTGGATACCAAAGTGATTGATTCTCGTCTGGTTAGTGAAGGCTCGTCAGTGCGACGCCGCCGCCAGTGTCTGATGTGTCATGAACGCTTCACCACCTTTGAGGTGGCGGAACTGGTGATGCCACGGGTGGTGAAAAGCAATGACGTGCGCGAACCCTTTAATGAGGACAAACTGGCCAGCGGGATGATGAAAGCGCTTGAGAAGCGTCCGGTCAGCGCCGACGCGGTTGAGAGTGCGGTGAACCACATTAAAACCCAGCTGCGCGCCACCGGCGAACGCGAGATCCCGAGTAAACTGATTGGCAATCTGGTGATGGATGAGCTGAAAAAGCTCGATAAGGTCGCCTACATCCGCTTCGCCTCGGTCTACCGCAGCTTCGAAGATATTCGTGATTTTGGCGAAGAGATCGCCCGGCTACAGGATTAAACCATGGATGAACGCTATATGGCGCGTGCGCTGGAACTGGCGCGGCGCGGCCGTTTTACCACCATGCCGAACCCGAATGTCGGTTGTGTCATCGTGCGTGACGGCGAGGTCGTGGGCGAGGGCTGGCATCAGCGCGCCGGTGAACCGCATGCCGAAGTTCACGCCCTGCGGATGGCGGGCGAGAAAGCGCGCGGCGCCACCGCCTATGTCACGCTGGAGCCCTGTAGCCATCATGGGCGCACGCCGCCCTGCTGCGACGCGCTGATCGCCGCGGGTGTGACTCGTGTCGTGGCCGCCATGCAGGACCCTAATCCACAGGTGGCGGGGCGCGGACTGCACCGGCTGCATCAGGCGGGCATTGCGGTCAGTCACGGTCTGATGATGCCGGAGGCGGAGGCGCTGAATCGCGGCTTCCTCAAGCGGATGCGCACCGGTTTTCCGTGGGTTCAGCTTAAGCTCGGCGCGTCACTGGATGGCCGCACGGCAATGGCCAGCGGTGAAAGCCAGTGGATTACCTCGCCAGCCGCCCGGCGCGATGTGCAGCGTCTGCGGGCGCAGAGCGCCGCAATCCTCAGCAGCAGCGCCACGGTGCTGGCGGACGATCCCTCCCTGACGGTGCGCTGGTCTGAGCTGAATGCGGAGAGCCAGGCGCTGCTTGATGAGCAGCAGCTGCGTCAGCCGGTGCGGGTGATTATCGACAGTCAGAACCGCGTCACGCCGCAGCATCGGCTCATTGCACAGCCGGGAGAAACCTGGCTGATGCGCCATCAGCCGGATCAGCAGAGCTGGCCCGCCGATGTGACGCAAATCGCCGTTCCGCTGCGTGAGCAGCAGCTGGATCTGGTGGCGATGATGATGCTACTGGGACAGCGACAGATTAACAGCGTCTGGGTGGAAGCGGGTGCCGCGCTGGCCGGTGCGCTGTTGCAGGCCGGGCTGGTGGATGAACTGATCGTTTATCTGGCGCCTAAACTATTAGGTGATAGCGGACGCGGTCTCTGTCAACTGCCAGGACTGGAGAAGCTGGCTGACGCGCCTGCTCTGGTTTTCCGTGACGTCCGGCAGGTGGGTGACGATTTACGCCTGACCCTGACGCCGCAATAACACGGGCGGAAAAGCGAGAGCACGCCGCCGAAGAGTATGATAGAATCCGCCCCCCTGCGCGGGGCCAAACAAACCCCTGAAAGGATAAGTATGAAAGTTATCGAAGCTGCTGTTGCAACGCCTGAGGCTAATGTTGCCATCGTTATCGCGCGTTTTAACAACTTCATTAATGACAGCCTGCTGGATGGCGCGATTGATGCCCTGAAACGTATCGGCCAGGTCAAAGATGAGAATATCACCGTAGTCTGGGTTCCGGGCGCGTATGAACTGCCGCTGGCGGCACGCGCACTGGCGAACTCCGGCAAATATGAGGCGATTATCGCACTCGGCACCGTGATTCGTGGTGGCACAGCGCACTTCGAATATGTGGCGGGTGAAGCCAGCTCCGGTATCGCCAGCGTCGCCATGAACAGCGATATTCCGGTCGCGTTTGGCGTGCTGACCACTGAAAGCATCGAGCAGGCCATTGAGCGTGCCGGCACCAAAGCGGGTAACAAAGGTGCTGAAGCGGCGCTGACGGCGCTCGAAATGATCAACGTATTGAAAGCCATTAAAGCCTGATTTTTGTAAGGGGAATTTTGTGAAACCTGCTGCTCGTCGTCGCGCCCGTGAGTGCGCTGTTCAGGCGCTTTACTCCTGGCAGTTGTCGAATAACGACATTGCCGATGTGGAATACCAGTTTCTGGCGGAACAGGACGTCAAAGACGTCGATATTACCTATTTCCGCGAACTGCTGTCCGGTGTGGCGACCAACAGTGCGTATCTGGATGGACTGATGAAGCCCTATCTGTCGCGTCAGCTCGAAGAGCTGGGCCAGGTGGAAAAAGCGATCCTGCGCATCTCGCTGTATGAGCTGAGCAAACGCGATGATGTGCCTTATAAAGTGGCCATCAACGAAGGGATTGAGCTGGCGAAAGTCTTCGGCGCTGAAGACAGCCATAAATTTGTCAACGGCGTGCTGGATAAAGCCGGTCCACAGATTCGACCCAATCGCAAATAAACAAAAAGGCCGGCTTGCCGGCCTTTTTTCATTAAGGGTTAAGCGGAACGCAACTATGTCTTGTGGTGAATTTGAACTCATCGCACGCTACTTCAACCGCAGAACGCGCAGCCGCCGTGATGTCGAACTCGGCATTGGTGACGATTGTGCGTTGCTGAGCGTGCCGGAAAAACAGACGCTGGCGATCAGCACCGATACCCTGGTCGCGGGCGTGCATTTCTTACGGGATATTCATCCTGCCGATTTAGGCTATAAAGCCCTGGCCGTTAACCTCAGCGACCTCGCCGCCATGGGCGCCGATCCTGCGTGGCTGACGCTGGCTCTGACGCTGCCGCAGGTTGATGAGAGCTGGCTCTCCGCCTTCAGTGAAAGCCTGTTTGAGCTGCTGGAGTATTACGATATGCAGCTGGTGGGCGGCGACACCACCCGTGGCCCACTGAGCCTGACGCTGGCGATCCACGGTCTGGTGCCGCAGGGTCGCGCTCTGAAACGCTCTGGCGCGAAGCCGGGCGACTGGATCTACGTGACCGGCACCCTGGGCGACAGCGCGGCGGGTCTGGCGCTGTTGCAGCATCACTGCCGGATCAGCGATCCGGCGGTGCATGAAGCGCTGATTAAGCGTCACCTGCGGCCGATGCCGCGCATTTTGCAGGGGCAGGCGCTGCGTTCGCTCGCCTCCTCTGCGGTAGACATCTCAGATGGGCTGATCGCTGACCTCGGCCATGTGCTGAAAGCCAGTGGCTGCGGCGCACGGCTCAATCTGGAGACCCTGCCGCTTTCGCCTGCGCTGCGTGACCACTTCCCACCGGAACAGGTGTTGCGCTGGGCGCTGAGTGGCGGAGAAGACTACGAACTCTGCTTCAGCGTGCCGGAGGTGAATCGTGGCGCGCTCGATGTGGCGCTGGGTCATCTGGGGGTGCCTTATACCTGCATCGGACAGATGGCACCGGAATCGGAAGGCCTGACGCTGCTGGACAATGGCAAGCCCGCCACTTTCCGCCATACAGGGTTTGATCACTTTGAGACTAAATAACGACGTGGCGAAAGGCCGCCTGCGGATGAGTAATCCCTGGCATCTGCTGGCGACCGGTTTCGGCAGCGGATTAAGCCCGATTGTGCCGGGCACCATGGGATCGCTGGCGGCGATCCCGTTCTGGTGGCTGATGACTTCGCTGCCACAGGATCTCTATTCGCTGGTGGTGCTGGTGGGGATCTGCGTCGGCGTCTATCTCTGCCATCGCACCGCCAAAGATATGGGCGTACACGATCACGGCAGCATTGTCTGGGATGAGTTTATCGGCATGTGGATTACGCTGATGGCGATTCCGGTCAACAGCTGGCAGTGGGTGCTGGGCGGCTTTGTGTTGTTCCGTATTCTTGATATGTGGAAGCCGTGGCCGATCCGCTGGTTTGACCGCAATGTGCATGGCGGCATGGGCATTATGGTGGATGATATTATCGCTGGCGTGATTGCCGCCGCGATGCTCTACGGCGCTGGCGTCTGGCTGGCGGGTTAAGCGCTGTCACCGGGGCGCGTGACGGCGATGAGGCCCGGCAGCGGGCCTCATCGCTTACTGGCCTTATTCGAATCCGACCGGCTGGTGCGGCTGATAAACCTCTTCCAGCCGCGCGATCTCCTCATCACTCAGCGTCACCTCAACCGCCTTCACTAAATCGTCAAACTGTTCAGCACGCGACGCGCCGATAATCGGTGCCGTAACCGCAGGCTTGCTCAGCAGCCAGGCCAGCGCGACCTGCGCCCGCGTAACCCCTTTTTCTTCAGCCACCTGCGCCAGTCGCTCAGCGATAGCGGCGTCATTCTCTTCGGTATTGGCGTAGAGCGACGCCATCACCTTGTCAGAGGCGGAACGCGCGGTGTTTTCACCCCATGGGCGGGTCAGCTTACCGCGCGCCAGCGGGCTCCACGGCAGCACGGCAATCCCTTCTTGCAGACAGAGCGGATGCATTTCGCGCTCCTCTTCACGCTGGATCAGGTTGTACTGATCCTGCATGCTGACAAAGCGGTGCCAGCCCTGTTCAGACTGCATCTGTAACGCCTGAGCGAACTGACTGGCGTGCATGGAGGACGCCCCGATATAGCGCGCTTTGCCCGACTGCACCACATCATGCAATGCTTCCAGCGTCTCCTCCAGCGGGGTCTCATAATCCCAGCGGTGAATTTGCAGCAGATCGACATACTCCATGCCGAGACGTTGCAGGCTGTCATCAATCGATTGCAGGATATTTTTGCGCGACAGCCCCTGCGACAGGTTGCTGAGCGGGAAATAGACTTTGGTGGCCACGACCACCTCTTCGCGACGGGCGAAATCTTTCAGCGCCCGGCCCAGAATCTCTTCACTGCTGCCATCGGAGTAGCTATTGGCGGTGTCGAAGAAGTTGATACCCGCATTCAGCGCCTGCTGGATCAGCGGACGGCTGCTGGTTTCCGGCAGCGTCCAGGCGTGATTGCCGCGCGTCGGCTCGCCATAGGTCATACAGCCCAGACAGAGACGCGAAACCTGCAAATCGGTGTTACCCAGTTGGATCGTTTTCATGGTGGTCGCTCCTGCGATGTTAGCTAAGGGATTAGCAGAGTATAAGCAGAGCATGCGCTCCCCGGAGGGAGCGCAGAGGGAGAGGGGAGGTTACTGCGCCAGCCAGCGGGCGATCTGCTGCTGAATGCCCTCCGCGTCCAGCAGATAGTCATGACGCACTTCATCCTGAGTGCCCGGCGGAATGAACTCATCCGGCAGTCCAATGTTCAGCACCGGAATAGCTAGCCGTTTCGCCATCACATACTCATTGACGCCGCTACCGGCACCGCCTTTGATCGCGCCTTCTTCCAGCGTGATCAGCGACTCATGGGTGGTGGCAAGCTCGGCGATCAGCGCCTCATCCAGTGGTTTAACAAAGCGCATGTCAACCAGCGTGGCATTGAGGGCTTCTGCGGTGGCCGCCGCCTCCGGCAGCAGGGTGCCGAAGTTCAGAATCGCCAGCTTTTCACCCTGACGTTTCACCACCGCTTTACCTAACGGCAGACTTTGCAGCGGGGCCAGCGGGACGCCGACTCCGGTGCCGCGCGGATAGCGCACCGCGCTCGGCCCATCCTGATAGTGATAGCCGGTGTAGAGCATCTGGCGGCACTCATTTTCGTCACTCGGAGTCATGATCACCATATCCGGCACGCAGCGCAGATAGGCGAGGTCAAACGCGCCCTGGTGAGTCTGACCATCCGCGCCAACAATGCCACCGCGATCGATAGCAAACAGCACCGGCAGTTTCTGGATCGCCACGTCATGGATCAGCTGATCGTAGGCGCGTTGCAGGAAGGTGGAGTAGATGGCCACAATCGGCTTATAACCACCAATCGCCATACCGGCGGCAAAGGTGACGGCGTGCTGCTCGGCGATCGCCACATCAAAATATTGTTTCGGGTATTCGCGGGAGAAAGCGACCATCCCGGAACCTTCACGCATCGCCGGGGTAATTGCCATCAGCTTCGGATCGTCGGCTGCCATCTCGCACAGCCAGTTGCCGAAGATTTTCGAATAGCTCGGCAGACCTTCGGCGCTTTTGGGCAGCTCACCAATCGCCGGATCAAATTTCGGCACGGCGTGCCAGGCAATCGGATCTTCCTCTGCCGGGGCGTAGCCTTTGCCCTTTTTGGTCATGATGTGCAGGAACTGCGGCCCTTTCAGGTTCCGCATATTGCTCAGGGTGTTCACCAGCGTCAGCACGTCGTGACCATCAACCGGACCGATATAGTTAAAGCCCAGCTCTTCAAACAGTGTGCCCGGCACCACCATCCCTTTAAGATGCTCTTCGGTGCGTTTCACCAGCTCTTTAATCGGTGGCAGGCCGGTCAGCACGCGCTTACCGCCTTCACGCAACCGTGAGTAGGTTTTGCCTGACAGGATCTGCGCCAGGCGATTGTTTAACGCGCCGACGTTCTCTGAGATCGACATCTCGTTGTCATTGAGGATCACCAGCATGTCTGGCTTTATATCACCGGCATGGTTCATCGCTTCAAACGCCATGCCCGCGGTGATCGCGCCATCGCCGATGATACAGGCGGTGCGACGCCCCTGGCCTTCGCGCTCGGCCGCCGCCGCCATGCCGAGACCGGCGCTGATGGAGGTCGACGAGTGGCCGACGCTCAGTACGTCATATTCACTTTCGCCGCGCCACGGAAACGGGTGTACCCCATTTTTCTGCCGAATGGTGCCGATGCGATCGCGGCGACCGGTCAGAATTTTATGCGGATAAGCCTGATGGCCCACATCCCACACCAGATGATCAAAAGGCGTGTTGTAGACATAATGGAGCGCCACCGTCAGTTCGACCACGCCCAGACCCGACGCGAAATGGCCGCTGGAACGGCTGACACTGTCTAACAGATACTGACGCAGTTCATCGCACAGTGCCGGCAGCTTCTCTTTCGGCAGGGCGCGCAGCTCCTGAACCGTGTTAGCCAGCGCCAGTGTCGGGTATTTAGCAATATCAAAACTCATCAGAGACTCATTATAGAAGTTATTTGTCGCGTTCAATTATGAAGCTCGCCAGCGCCTGTAGTGCTGTAGTGTTATAGGAGTGCGCAGCGAGCATCTCTAAAGCATCAAGGGCTTCCTGATACAAATCACGTGCTTTAGCACGGGCATTATCCAGACCTAACAGTGAAGGATAGGTGCTTTTGCCAAGATGCTGATCGGCACCCTGGCGTTTACCGATAACCGCGGTATCACCCACCACATCCAGAATATCGTCCTGAACCTGAAACGCGAGGCCGATAGCATTAGCATAGCGGTCAAGCAGCGGCAGCGCTTCACGCCCGGCATCACCGGCCGCCAGCGCGCCCAGCCGTACAGCGGAGCGGATCAGCGCGCCGGTTTTATGGCGATGGATCTGCTCCAGCTGCTCCAGGCCCACCGATTTTCCTTCGGCCGCTAAATCCAGCGCCTGGCCGCCACACATCCCGGCGACTCCACTGGCTTTTGCCAGTTCTGCGATCATCATCAGGCGATATTCGGCGCTGACGCCCGGCATCACTTCGTCTGCCAGAATGGAGAAAGCCAGCGTCTGCAAGGCGTCGCCTGCCAGGATCGCGGTGTCTTCGCCATATTTAATGTGACAGGTTGGCTGCCCGCGACGCAGTGCATCGTCATCCATCGCAGGGAGATCGTCGTGAATCAGAGAGTAGGCGTGAATGCATTCAACCGCCGCGGCGGGCGCATCCAGACTTGCCGGATCGGCATGGAGCATGTCGCCAGTGGCATAAACCAGAAAAGGACGCAGGCGTTTTCCGCCTAATAATGCCCCATATTGCATGGCATTAACCAGAGGAGAACTCTGAAAAGGAAGTGGCGCGATAAAACGGGTCAGCGCGGCGTTCACCTGTTGCTGATAGGTGTCGAGCAGACGGATAAAATCCATTAGTCATTTTCCGGCGTAAAAGCGGTGAGATCACCCTCTTTGTCATCATTCAGCAGAATGCGCACCCGCTGTTCAGCCTGCTGTAGCGTCTGCTGACCGGTGCGCGCCAGCTGCACGCCGCGTTCAAACTCATTCAGGGCTTCTTCCAGCGGCAGTTCGCCACTTTCCAGACGACTGACAATCTGTTCCAGCTGCTGCAATGACGTTTCAAAGCTGGCTGGCTGTTCGGCTTTTTTCGGCATATTTCGTGTCGACTCACGGTTGGGACATGATGTTGCAATCGGTCATGGTAGCTGAGACCAAATGATTAGCAAAATAATCAATGCGGCGGCTGTTGAAGAAGCAGTCACCTGACAAAGGTGATATACTCCCGCGCCTCGGATGCGGTTGCGCCTTGCAGCCCGCAATTTTGTGATTTTACCAGCTAAGTGCAGCCTGTTTTAGCACTTATTTGCCCAACGAAGCTGTGTCGCCATGAAGTTTATCATCAAGTTATTTCCTGAAATCACCATCAAAAGTCAGTCGGTGCGTCTGCGCTTTATTAAGATCCTTGCCAGCAATATCCGCAATGTTCTGAAGACCGTCAGCGATGAGATCGCCGTTGTGCGTCACTGGGATCACATTGAAGTGCGTTCGAAAAACCCGGCCCTGCGGGAGATTATTCCCGATGAGCTGACGCGCATTCCGGGGATCCATCACGTTTTAGCGGTTGAAGATCGCGAGTACACCGATATTCATCACATCTTTGAACAGACGTTAGCGCAGTACCGCGACAGCCTGGAAGGAAAGAGCTTCTGCGTGCGTGTTAAACGTCGTGGTAAGCATAGCTTCAGTTCGCAGGATGTGGAGCGTTATGTCGGCGGCGGTCTGAATCAGCATATTGAGAGCGCGCGGGTACAGCTGAAAAATCCTGAGGTGACGGTCAATCTGGAAGTGGAAGAGAACCGTCTGACGCTGGTGACGGCGCGCTACGCAGGGCTGGGCGGTTTCCCGATCGGCACTCAGGAAGATGTGCTGTCGCTGATCTCTGGCGGTTTTGACTCCGGCGTCTCCAGCTATATGCTGCTGCGTCGCGGCAGCCGCGTGCACTACTGCTTCTTTAACCTCGGCGGCGCGGCCCATGAAATTGGTGTCCGTCAGGTGGCGCACTATCTGTGGAATCGTTTTGGTCGTTCGCACCGCGTGCGCTTTGTGGCGATCAATTTTGAGCCGGTGGTGGGCGAGATCCTGGAAAAAGTGGATGACGGTCAGATGGGCGTGGTGCTGAAGCGTATGATGGTGCGCGCGGCCTCGACGATTGCTGAGCGCTACGGCGTGCAGGCGCTGGTGACCGGTGAAGCGGTGGGTCAGGTGTCGAGCCAGACGCTGACCAATCTGCGCCTGATCGATAACGCTTCCGATACGCTGATTCTGCGTCCGCTAATCTCCCATGATAAAGAGCACATCATTAAAGTGGCCCGCGAAATCGGCACCGAAGATTTTGCCAGCACCATGCCGGAATATTGTGGAGTGATTTCAAAAAGCCCGACGGTGAAGGCGGTTAAAGCGAAGATTGAGGCTGAAGAGCAGAATTTCGATTTTTCCATTCTGGATCGGGTGGTTGAGGAAGCGACCAACGTCGATATTCGTACTATCGCCGAGCAGACGGAAGAAGAGGTGGTGGAAGTGGAAACCGTCGCCTCGCTGAGTGACAACGATATTGTGCTGGATATTCGTGCCATCGACGAGCAGGAGGAGAACCCCCTGCAACTGAAGGCGACAGAGGTGAAATCACTGCCGTTTTATAAGCTCAGCACGCAGTTTGGTAATCTCGACCAGAACCGCACCTGGCTGCTCTACTGCGATCGCGGCGTCATGAGCCGTTTGCAGGCGCTCTATCTGCATGAGCAGGGCTTTAAGAACGTGAAGGTGTATCGTCCCTGATACACGGCTGGCCAGTCAGACCGCTTGAGCTGACTGGCCGATATTAAGCCTGATAGTCGTAAATGCCCGGTGCCAGCACCAGCTGTGCGGCCACGTCGCGCGCCATCTCTTTTCCCACCAGCAGGTCGATCAGCTTCAGCGCAAAATCCATCGCCGTACCCGGCCCCTGACTGGTCAGCAGTCTGACGCGCGGATCCCAGACCACCCGACGCTCCATCCATTTTTCAGGCGGAATGGTCTCTTTTAGGCCGGGAAAGCCGGTCATGTTGCCGACCGGAAAGAGATCGTGCGGGATCAGGACCGTGCCCGCCGCTGCACAGATCGCGGCGACAATTTTCTCATTGAGATGAAACTGGCGCACCGTTTCGACCAGCAGCGGGCTGTCGCGAAAGGTTTCCGCCCCTTTCAGGCCGCCGGGCAGCACAATGGCGGCATAATCCTGGTCGGCTACCTCCACCAGCGGCGCGTCAGCCAGCAGGCGCACCCCGCGTGAGCAGACGATCTCCCGGCTGCCGTCACTTTCGACGCTGGCGGTGACGACCTTCAGCCCGGCTCGTACCAGCAGATCAATGGTGGTGACGGCTTCAGTCTCTTCACTGCCATGTGCCAGGCAGACCAGCACCGATGCGTTCGCGGTCATAATAGGACTCCTTGCGTTTAACAATGTCATACAGACGGGTGTTCTCCGTCAGAACCAGACCGTGGGTTCGGGCGCGGCGCAACAGAAAGCCGCTGATATAGTCGATCTCGGTGAGCCGCTGAGCGCGAATATCCTGCAACATCGAAGAGGTGTTGGCGGCGGTGCTCTCAATGACGTGGAAGATAATGTCCTGCAAGCTTTCGCTGGCCACGTTCTGGCCTTCGCGCTCCATGACCCAGCTGATTTCGTCACACAGCCGGGCGATCTGCTCAGGCCAGGCGCGCAGGGCACCATTCTGACATTCATACTCCACGCTCAGCGGGTTGATGACGCAGTTGACCGCCAGCTTACGCCAGCAGGCGGCGCGGATATTGTCATGCCAGGCTACATCGGGCAGGGCATGATGCAGAATATCGGCCAGATCGCTGTAAGCGGCGCTTTTTCGGTTACCGGGGCCAATGTGGGTGATGCCGCTGGCGACATGTTTGATCACCGTGCCGTCGCGCATCGCCGCATGGGTGGTGACGCCGCGCAGCAGCGGCTGCGCCATCCCTTTCAGCTCCTCCAGCGTGCCCATGCCGTTGTGCAGCAGCAGCACCGGGCAGTTTTCGGCGAGGACGCTCTCCAGATTTTTCACCGCCGGGGATACCTGTGGGGCTTTTAGCGTAACCAGCAACAGCTGACTCTCCGCCAGGAAGAGTGGATCGTTGGCGATAAAGGTTCGGTTAGCAATCGAGCCCTGTGGATCGACGACATTCGCCAGACAGTAGGGCTGCGGCACCCGCAGCCATCCCTGTACTTCATGTCCCTGGCGCGCCAGCGCCGTCAGCCAGACCTGGCCCAAAGCACCGCACCCTAACACGGTAATTTTCATACTGCCTCCCGCTGGCGGGCTATTCATTTATTATTCACTGTCACCCACTCAGTATAGCGATGTGTGCAGCCTGATTTTATTTAGCACCGTAGATGCGTATTATGCATGTCACTTTAGCGTCAGGAGAAGAAAAGATGCCATCTTTTGATATCGTTTCAGAAGTCGATATGCAGGAAATCCGCAATGCGGTAGAGAATGCTAACCGTGAAGTCTCTACCCGCTTCGATTTCCGCAACGTGAGCGCCGAATTTGAGCTCAACGAAAAGAATGAAACCATTAAAGTCACCAGTGAATCCGATTTTCAGGTTAAGCAGCTGGTCGATATTTTGCGTGAGAAGTTACTGAAGCGCGGAATTGAGGGTGGAGCCTTAGAGGTGCCGGAAGAGATTGAGCACAGCGGTAAAAGCTGGGCGGTGGATGCCAAACTGAAAAAGGGCATTGAGAGCGACGTGGCGAAGAAGCTGGTGAAGCTGATCAAAGACAGCAAGCTGAAAGTGCAGACCCAGATTCAGGGCGAAGCGCTGCGTGTCACCGGTAAAGCGCGCGATGATTTGCAGAGTGTGATGGCGCTGGTGCGCGGCAGTAATCTGGGACAGCCGTTCCAGTTTAAAAACTTCCGCGACTAAGCTGCGTTTTCAGCTTCTATGCAGTGATAGCAAACCCGGCTAAGGCCGGGTTTTTTGTTGTGGGACAGGGGCTGGCTTTCACTGATTTGAACAGGTTAACCGGCTGGTAGCTGGGTTTGTGGACACTTACAAACTCGGTTCAGCTTGAATCTGACCGCAACGCCAAAGCTTAGGGCGAAGGGAACCCGGTCAGAAGAGGAAAGCGTCCCGCGCCAGGACGGCGCGGGACGAGCGTGCCCTGGATGGCGGCCTTTGCGACTTTCCGATCTGGCCGGGTTCCCTGAGCCAGCACGATCTCACCGCCAACAGCCAGAACCGGTTTTAACCTAGCAACTCCCCAGCAGCGCTTCCAGCTCGGGGCGGCTGGTCACCTTACTGTCAATTTTGATGTAAGCGCTTTTCTCTTCCGGCACGATAAACACCGAATTAACCCCAGGCTGCGCTTTCAGACGTTGCTCCAGATTCGGCACCGCCAGTGCGGCATCGCTCAGTACAAGACGCAGGCTGCTGACATAAGGCGGTTCCCGCATCGTCATGCTGACAAACAGCCAGGCCACCGCCACCAGCGCGCCTACCAGAAACACGGTCTGCGCATCGAAATGACCAAACACCCAGCCACCCATGCTGCCGCCAATCGCTACGCCCAGGAACTGACTGGTGGAGTAGATCCCCATCGCCGTCCCTTTATAACCCGCGGGTGACTCTTTACTGATCAGCGAAGGCAGAATCGCTTCCATCAGATTGAAGGCGAAGAAGAAAAGCTGGACACCTAGTACCAGCGTCCAGAAATGACCCTCTGCACCCCACAACACGATTTCGGCAATAACGATCATCCCGACGCAACCCACAAAGACGCGCTTCATGCGGCGCTTCACTTCGGCGTAGATAATAAACGGCACCACACCGGCAAAGGCGATCAGCATGGTAGAGAGATAAACCTTCCAGTGCTCCGGTGCCGGAAAACCGGCCTGCTCAAACTGGCCGGGCAGCGCCACAAAGCTCGACATCAGCAGAATATGCAGGCAGAAAATACCGAAGTTCAGCTTCACCAGCCGTGAATTAGCCAGCACCTTACGGAAGCTGCCTTTCACCATGCCCGACTCACGGTTCAGAACATGATGGGAGGCGGACGGCACCACCAGCAGGGTAATCACAATGCCGAGCGACGCCAGAATCGCGATCATCCAGAACAGCGCTTGCAGGCCCAGCGCGTGCGTCACCACCGGACCCACCACCATCGCAATCGCGAAAGTGACGCCAAAACTGATGCCGATAAACGCCATCGCTTTGGTCCGGTTCTGCTCACGGGTCAGATCGGAGAGCAGCGCCATCACCGCCGCGGCAATCGCGCCTGAGCCTTGCAGCGCCCGGCCCAGAATAATGCCCCAGATAGAATCGGTGCAGGCCGCGATAATACTGCCGAGCACAAACAGCAGCAGTCCGCCAACGATCAATGGCTTACGACCCAGGCGATCGGAGAGCAGACCAAAGGGGATCTGAAATATCGCCTGCGCAAGACCATAGATACCAATCGCCAGACCAATTAAGGTTTCACTCGCGCCCTGTAATGCCATGCCATAAGTGGTCAGTACCGGCAGGACCATAAACATCCCCAGCATACGCAGGGAAAAGACCATACCGAGGCCCCATGTGGCGCGCAGCTCCACCGGAGTCATTTTATTATCGTTCATTCCAACCTCTGTTAATGTGCTGCATTTATTCTAGGGGGCGGGGCAGGGCGGGTAAAATAATAGTTTTTAAGCAGTGGTAACAAAAAGAAAGGGCGCGAAAATCGCGCCCTTTTCAATCGGTTTCGGGACAGGTTTATCCGACGTAAGTCAGCAGGTCTTTCGACACCGGTGCCATCGAATCTACCGACATCATCACGCTCAGCGCGGTGATGGTCACGATAGAGAAGACAAACAGCTTACGCGCCCAGACACGGTCATCAGCGGTTTTGTAACCCGATAACGCCATCCCCAGCCACCAGACGCTGACCGCAGCGGCCACCACCAGGTATTTGTAACCGGCGTAGCCGCCCAGCGTCAGCATCAGCGTGGCAATCATAAACGCCAGGATATAGAGCGTAATATGATTTTTCGCCACCGAAATGCCTTTCACCACCGGCAGAACCGGGATGTTCGCCGCCTGGTAATCTTTAAAGCGGAAGATGGCAATCGCGTACGAATGCGGCATCTGCCACAGGCTAAAGATCGCCAGCAGGATTAACGCGCCAGCATCAAACTCGTTGGAGACCGCACAGTAACCGATAACCGGTGGTGCAGCACCCGACAGGCTGCCAATCAGCGTCCCGTAAACCGAGTGACGCTTCATGTAGAGGCTGTAAACGCCCACATAAACCACGAAACCCATCACCGCCAGCCACATGGCCAGCGGATTAGCGCCGAAATAGAGCAACGCAAAGCCAGCAATACCCAACACAGTGGCGTAAACCAGACTTACTTTCGCGGAGATGAGGCCTTTTACCAGCACCCGATTCCTGGTTCTCTCCATCTTGATGTCAATATCACGGTCAATCACGTTGTTGAAAACACAACCCGATGCAACCACCAGTGATACGCCAACCAGTGCGGTGAGAAACAGGGCGTAATCAATGTTGCCTTTCGAGGCCAACAGAAATCCGCCGATCACAGAAATTAAATTCCCGAAAATAATTCCTGGTTTTGTAACTTGCAGGTATTGCTTAAACATTACGCGCGACTCTTTAGTGAGGCATCATGTTGTAGTTGAGGTTCCACATGATCCACAGTGAGCCCACTACGACAATCAGGATGATGATGGCCGAGAAAACAATGGCTACCATGTTCCAGCCACCCTCAGATTTGCTGTCTAAATGCAGGAAGTAGACCAGGTGCACCAGCACCTGAATCACCGCACAGACCAGTACAACGCCGAGGATAGTTCCGTGAGAGGCACTGCCATCCATTACCATCCAGAACGGGATCGCCGTCAGGATGATAGAGAGGATGAAGCCGATCATGTAGGACTTCACGCTACCGTGTGAAGCGCCATGTTCGTTAACAGAATGACTCATTACATGGCTCCCATCAGGTAAACAACGGTGAAGACGCAAATCCAGACCACGTCCAGGAAGTGCCAGAACAGGCTCAGACACATGATACGGGTGCGGTTCGTCGCGTTCAGGCCACGTTTAGAGACCTGGAACATCAGAACCAGCATCCAGATCAGACCGGAGGTCACGTGCAGACCGTGGGTACCTACCAGCGTAAAGAAGCCAGAGAGGAAGCCACTGCGATTCGGACCAAAGCCTTCCGCAATCAGGTGATGGAACTCATAGATTTCCATGCCGATGAAGCCCAGACCAAACAGGAAGGTCAGCGCCAGCCAGCCGATAACGGCACCTTTTTGCTCCTTGTTCATCGAGATAACAGCCATGCCGTAAGTGATCGAGCTCAACAGCAGCAGGGCGGTTTCTACCAGAACAAACGGCAGTTCAAAAATATCTTTACCTGCCGGGCCACCGGCAGTGTTGTTGACCATGACGGCATAGGTCGCAAACAGGGTTGCGAAGATAATGCAGTCACTCATCAGGTAGATCCAGAAGCCAAAGACTTTATTGGCTCCTGCATCGTGATGCCCATGCTCCGCATGGGCGTCGTGGTGATGCTTAATCAGAGTTTCAGTTGACATTATTTCAGACCTGCTTTGCTGATTTCGTCAAAGTGCTGGTTCTCAATCTTCTGAACTTCGGCAACCGGAACGTAGTAATCCACGTCTTCGTCGAAGCTCTTCACGATCCAGGTAACGATCATGCCGAGGAAAGAGAGACCTGCCAGCCACCAGATGTGCCAGATAAGCGCGAAACCCATCACCGTCGCGAAGGCGCAGATGACGATGGCGGCACCGCTGTTTTTCGGCATATGAATCTCTTCATAGGTTGCCGGCTGCTTGTACGCTTCGCCTTTCTCTTTCATTTCCCAGAAAGCGTCACGCTCATGCACGTGCGGGATGACTGCAAAGTTGTAGAACGGTGGTGGTGAAGAGGTTGCCCACTCCAGCGTACGACCGCCCCACGGGTCACCTGTCACATCACGGTTCTGATCGCGGTCACGTACTGAGACGTAGAACATAGTCAGCTGACACAGGATACCCATGGCAATCAGACCGGCACCGACCGCAGCAACCACCAGCAAGGAGTGGAACTGTGGATCAATATCCTGGCTCAGACGACGGGTCATACCCATGAAGCCCAGTGCGTACAGCGGCATAAAGGCGACGAAGAAGCCAATGATCCAGAACCAGAACGCGCGCTTGCCCCAGGTTTCATTCAGGGTGAAGCCAAATGCTTTCGGGAACCAGTAGGTCACGCCCGCCATACAACCGAACACCACACCACCGATAATCACGTTATGGAAGTGAGCAATCAGGAACAGGCTGTTGTGCAGAATAAAGTCAGCGCCCGGAACGGCCAGCAGTACGCCGGTCATACCCCCTACGGAGAAGGTTACCAGGAAGCCAACGGTCCACAGCATGGCAGAGTGCATCTGAATGCGGCCCTGATACATGGTGAACAGCCAGTTAAAGATTTTAACCCCGGTCGGAATCGCGATGATCATCGTCATGATACCGAAGAAGGCGTTAACGTTGGCACCTGCACCCATGGTGAAGAAGTGGTGCAGCCAGACGATAAACGACAGCACGGTAATGGCGATGGTCGCCCACACCAGCGAGGTGTAACCAAACAGACGTTTCTTCGAGAAGGTCGCGGTGATTTCTGCAAACACACCGAACACCGGCAGCACCAGGATGTAAACTTCCGGGTGGCCCCAGACCCAGATCAGGTTGACGTACATCATCATGTTCCCGCCCATTTCATTGGTGAAGAAATGGAAGCCGAGATAACGATCAAGGGTCAACAGCGCCAGGGTCACGGTCAGAACCGGGAACGCAGCGATGATCAGGACGTTGGTGCAGAGCGCGGTCCAGGTAAATACCGGCATTTTAAACAGGCTCATGCCCGGTGCGCGCATCTTCAGAATGGTCACGAAGAAGTTAATACCGGTTAAGGTCGTACCGATACCAGAGAGCTGGAGACTCCAGATCCAGTAATCGACCCCGACCCCGGGACTGTACTCCGCGCCGGAAAGCGGCGGATAGGCCAGCCAGCCGGTCTGCGCGAACTCGCCCACACCCAGCGACAGGTTAACCAGGATCACACCGACCGCGGTAAACCAGAAGCTCAGGTTGTTCAGGAACGGGAACGCAACGTCGCGTGCACCAATCTGCAACGGAACGGCAATGTTCATCAGGCCAACCACGAACGGCATCGCCACGAAGAAGATCATAATCACGCCGTGCGCGGTAAAGATCTGGTCGTAGTGGTGCGGTGGCAGAATGCCCGCTTCACCGGCCGAAGCCATCACCTGTTGAGTACGCATCATGATGGCGTCAGCAAAGCCGCGAAGCAGCATGACAAAGGCCATGATGACGTACATGATACCCAGTTTTTTGTGGTCGACTGACGTCAGCCATTCAGACCACAGATATTGCCATTTACCAAAATAGGTAATGGCAGCAACCAGCGCCAGACCACCTATGATGATAGCGGCGACCGTGACCATGATAATCGGTTCATGGTACGGCACTGCATCCAGTGTTAATTTTCCGAACATCGTATTATTCCTCGGCTCCCGCGGAAGCGGCGTGACTCATGTCCATACCTTCATGCTGTGGCATGTCCATTTTCCCGTGGCTCATCTTGAACTTGTCGATGACTTGCATGAACAGTTTCGGATCAGCTGAAGAGAAATATTCCACCGGGTGATTTTCGCTTGGCACCGCCACTTTCTCGAAATCATCCATAGTCGTCAGCGTATTAGGGGCTGCTTTAACTTTAGCCACCCACTGCTGGAATTCCGCATCGTCTTTGGTTGCAATGGCTTTGAACTTCATGCCAGAGAAACCGCGACCACTGAAGTTCGCAGAGATACCGTCGAAAGTTCCCGGCTCATTCGCAATCAGATGCAGCTTGGTCTGCATACCGGCCATCGCATAAATCTGGCTGCCGAGCGTTGGGATGAAGAAAGAGTTCATGACGGAGTTAGAGGTGATCTTGAAGTTCACTGGCGTGTTTGCCGGGAAGGCAATCTGGTTAACTGTCGCAATACCCTGCTCCGGGTAGATGAACAGCCATTTCCAGTCCAGTGCAACCACATCGATCTCAACCGGTTTTACATCAGATTGCAGCGGTTTGCTGGGCTCCAGTGCGTGGGTCGATTTCCAGGTCAGCACGCTGAGGAAGAGAATGATCAGGATCGGAATGGTCCAGACCACGGCTTCCACTTTGTTAGAGTGTGACCAGTTGGGGCTGTACTTCGCATTCGTGTTGGACGCCCGATATTTCCAGGCAAACACCACGGCCATCAGGACTGCGGGAATCACGACGATCAACATCAGGCCAAAGGCAGTCAGTATCAGCGAACGTTGCTCCAGTGCAATCTGTCCTTTGGGATTTAACAATGCACTATCGCAGCCACTCATTAATAAAGTGCCTGCAATTAATGACAAAATCCCCAAACTTTTATTGTATTTACTGAGTCTCATTTAACGACCTCAATGACAAAGGGCTCTATTGTCGTTTAAGTGTGCGCGCATTTTACGGGAAGGTTTATGCAGTGTAAACCAGCTTAAGGATGTGTCAGAACCGTGTTGACACCTTTTGCTAAGGGTGTCACAGATGTTGCGTCAGGTGACAAATAATTAACGCAGACAAGCAGTTGGCACCAATATAACAAAAACCAATGGAAGCGACCGGGGAAAAATCAGGGAAAGGAATAACCCTTACTTTTAACTCCCAATTATTTAACAACTGTGTATCATTTTGGTGATGAAATTTAACTAAAGTAATTGCTCACCGGTTTTTAGTAATTCGCCTTCTCCTCTGTCAGCGGCATCGAAAATTTTTTTAAATAACCTGTGATGATAAATGGGCGTGACAAACTCCGTTCGCAAAAAAATATGTCGCCGCCCTTCACTCATCGATTTCGCTTAAGAATCTGAGACGACCGGCGCGGGCGTTTTTTTCAGCGCCCGGTAGTCCAGCAGCACCCCTGCCAGTACCGCCAGCAGCGCCAGCGCCATGCCGGTCTCAAACAGACCCGTCAGCAGCGAAGCCAGCGCGGTGACACCCAGCGCATCGAGCGCCAGCGCCACCAGCCACAGGGCCAGTACGCTACAGCCCGCCGCAAACAGACGGGTAATCCAGCGATAACCCTGAGGATAGTAGCTACGGACCAGAAAATTGCCACTCTGCTCGACCTGATTTAGCGTTTGTCGGCAAAAAGTCAGCAGCAGCAATCCCGGCAGACCCGCCACCACTGTAAAGGCATAAAAGGCGGGCCAGCCCCACAGCTCCACCAGCCAGCCCGCGGCCGGTCCGACATAGACCCGCCCCACCGCCGAAAGCGCGGAGAGCAGGGCAAACTGGGTGGCGGAAAACGATTTGTTGCACAGCGTCATCAGCAGCGCCACAAAGGCCGCGGTCCCCATGCCACCACAGAGGTTTTCGACAAACACCGCGCTGGCCATGCTCCAGAGATGTTTGTCAGTGACCGCCAGCAGCCAGTAACCAAAGTTTGAGACCGCCTGAAGCACGCCGAAAATCATCAGCGCCCGGAACAGACTCAGGCGCTGCATCAGCACGCCGCCATAGAGCGCGCCGATAATCGTCGCCAGCAACCCCAGCGTCTTGTTGACCAGCCCCACGTCGCCGGCATTGAAGCCGACGCCACGGATCAGAAAGGTGGTGGTCAGCGAGGCGGCAAAGGCGTCACCCAGCTTGTAGAGAATAATCAGGGTAATCAGCAGCCAGGCGTTGTTGCGCTGAAAAAAATCTTTTAGCGGATCGACTACCGCCTGACGCAGCGAATGGGGCGTGGAGATGCGGGTGTCCGGCTCGCTCGCCGCCAGCGTTGCAATGATGCCCGGCACCATCATCAGCGCCATTAGCCAGTAGGTCGCCTGCCAGCCCAGATAGCGGTCAGCCAGCCACAATGCCAGCCCGCCCGAAATCAGCATCGCCAGCCGATAGCCCAGCACGGTGATCGCCGCACCGCTGCCGCGCTCTTCAGGCGGCAGAATATCGGTTTTCCAGGCGTCAAAAACGATGTCCTGCGAGGCGGAGCAGAAGGCGATCAGCACCGCCAGCGCCGCCATCAGGCTGAGATCCCGGCCCGGTTGCAGGAATCCCATCGCCGCAATCGCGCCGACCAGCGCCAGCTGACTGAGCAGCAACCAGCCGCGACGCCGGCCAAGAAACGGCGGCGTATAGCGGTCCATCATCGGCGACCAGAGAAATTTAAAGACGTAAGCCTGACCGACCAGCGAAAAGAAACCAATGGTTTTCAGATCGACATTGTCTACCGTCATCCACGCCTGCAACGTGCCCGATGTCAGTGCCAGCGGCAGTCCTGAGGCAAAACCGAGCAGCAGCAGGATGGCGGCATTTTTCTGGCTGAAGAGCCGGAGATAGTGATTCATGCGGACCCTGAAGATAACAAAATGCCCGGCACCGCGCCGGGCAGGGGAGAGCGGAGATTAACGGGCGTTCTGCTTGATGAACTCGTTGACGCTGGTGTCCTGCGCCATATCGGCGATAACGTCGCTCATAGTGGCGTTGACCGCGTCGGTGATTTTCTGGTTCGTCGCGCTGAACGCGCCTTCTACGCTGTAGGTCTGGCGGTAGTTTTTAACCTGCTTGCTGCCATTTTTGGCGGTGGCGATGATCGAGATGTCCGCTTTGGTGGTGATGCTGTAGCGCACATTGCCCTGCGTCACGTCGGCATAGAGGTTGTTAACCACAATTTGCAGATCCACCGCGCCATTCGGGCCAATCATATAGCCGCGAGCGGTCATCTGCTTCTCCAGCACTTCCTGTAACAGGAAACGCAGATCGCGAGATGGGGTTAAGGTGACCAGCTGACCATCGCGGTTCACTTTCGCCAGCGCCTGATCGCTACGCTGATCGGCACCGTTGATGCTGACGGTGACGCCCATCAGACCCGGATCCTGCTGTGGTAACTGAATTTTAGGCTGGATAGTCAGGGTATTAGTGCTGCTGGCACAGCCGGCTAAAATCAACGCAGCCAACAGGGGGAATAACAGTTTTTTCAACATACTTTTTCTCGTTGGTGTCAGGGGGTTGGTTTGCAAAAACTGCCGCCATCATAGCATTGCCCGGCAGTGAAAAAAGCCCCGTTACCGGGGAAAATGCGTCTGAACAGGGTGAAAGTCCCTGCGCTGACGGTCCGGTTTGCGCTTCTCTGTGGCTGCGTTATGATGCGCGCCGCTGACGCACCGCGCGCAAATGCAATTTTTAGCGTCCGGCTGCGGTAAGCGTGGTAAAAGCGACTAAGATTGAATGAGATGGGGCACAGCGCTCGCCATTGAGGAGTAATACCCATGATCCGCGAACAAATAGAAGAAAAACTGCGTGTGGCGTTTGAGCCGGCTCATCTGGAAGTGCATGACGAAAGTTACCGGCACAATGTTCCTGCGGGTTCGGAAAGCCATTTCAAAGTGGTCATCGTCAGTGACTGCTTTGCGGGCCAGCGTTTCCTGGCGCGCCACCGCCTGATCTATAGCGAACTGGCGGCGGAATTAGCGGGCAGCGTCCACGCCTTAGCCCTGCATACCTACACCCTGAAAGAGTGGGAAGGATTGCAGGATACGGTACTGGCGTCGCCCAACTGTCGCGGTGCCGGTACGCTCGCCTGATCTCCCTTCCCGGAAACGGCCTGCGGGCCGTTTTTTCGTTTATTCAGCCAGAAACGCGATCCCTGGCTCAAAAAAGCAGCAAAGTTGCTGAAAAGTGGTGAGTTAGCGTCCTCGACTCATTCCGGCGATGCCGCTATAATGCTGCGTCTATTTTTCCGCAATGTCTTCGGGACGCTTCTGGTAACAGGGATCAGGTTCTCTTCACGGAAGCCGTCCCGGTTGTTAGATACGGCGCATTTCACTATGTGTGGTGTCTGAAGTTGACCGAGCACGTGATTTTTTGAGGTAACAAGATGCAAGTTTCTGTAGAAACCACTCAGGGCCTGGGCCGTCGCATTACGATTACTGTCGCTGCTGACAGCATCGACAGCGCTGTAAAAAAAGAACTGGTTGATGTTGCAAAGAAAGTCCGCATCGATGGTTTCCGTAAAGGCAAAGTGCCGATGAACATCGTTGCGCAGCGTTACGGTGCGTCTGTCCGTCAGGACGTGCTGGGCGAGCTGATGACGCGCAACTTCGTTGACGCCATCATCAAAGAAAAGATTAATCCGGCTGGCGCACCTAACTACGTGCCAGGCGAATATAAAGAAGGTCAGGACTTCACCTACGCGGTGGAATTCGAAGTCTATCCGGAAGTTGAGCTGAAAGGCCTGGAAAACATCGAAGTCGAAAAACCGCTGGTTGAAGTGACCGACGCCGATGTGGACACCATGCTGGATACCCTGCGCAAGCAGCAGGCTAACTGGATTGAGAGCGACGCGGCCGCGGGTGCGGAAGATCGTGCCACCATCGATTTCAACGGTTCGGTTGACGGTGAAGAGTTTGAAGGCGGCAAAGCCTCTGACTTCGTTCTGGCCATGGGCCAGGGCCGCATGATCCCAGGCTTCGAAGAGGGCATCGTGGGTCACAAAGCGGGCGAGACTTTCACCATCGACGTGAAATTCCCGGACGACTACCACGCGGAAAACCTGAAAGGGAAAGACGCGAAGTTCGAGATCGTGCTGAAGAAAGTGGAAACGCGCGAACTGCCAGAGCTGACTGAAGAGTTCATCAAACGTTTCGGCGTTGAAGATGGTTCAGTGGCCGGTCTGCGTACCGAAGTGCGTAAGAACATGGATCGCGAGCTGAAAGGCGCTATCCGTAACCGCGTGAAAACGCAGGCGATCGACGGTCTGGTTGCGGCCAACGACATCGACGTGCCAGCCGCGCTGGTTGACAGTGAAATCGACGTCCTGCGTCGTCAGGCTGCACAGCGTTTTGGCGGCAACGAGCAGCAGGCGCTGGAACTGCCACGCGAACTGTTTGAAGAGCAGGCGAAACGCCGCGTAGTGGTCGGTCTGCTGCTGGGCGAAGTGATTCGTACCCATGAGCTGAAAGCTGACGAAGCCCGTGTCAGCGCGCTGATCGAAGAGATGGCTTCTGCGTATGAAGATCCGCAGGAAGTGATCGAGTTCTACAGCAAGAATAACGAGCTGATGAACAACATGCGCAACGTGGCGCTGGAAGAGCAAGCGGTTGAAGCGGTCCTGGCGAAAGCGAAAGTGACTGAGAAAGAGACCAACTTCCAGGATCTGATGAATCAGACCGCTCAGGCCTGATCACCGATTTAACCGTCTGTGCTAAGCCCGTGGCTGAAAAGTCGCGGGCTTTTTTGTTTTTTGCCGCTTAACGGCCGCTATCGGGTGCTATTTGCTTAATTAACCGGCAAATTATTGCCGCATCGCTTTTTCCTGGTTAGCGAACAGGGAAAAGATTGTTATGCTTGAAACATGCGTGCAGCATCCCAAGATACAGGGAGTATGCAAGAATGAGAGTTATGCTGGCTGATTAACCGTCCTGAAGGTGTCGGAAAGAGGCGTAGCGTGGAGTTTCCCGCGCGTCTTACGTAGAATCGGTACAGAATATTGCCAATGAAATCTATCCAGGAGACGGTAATGTCATACAGTGGCGATCGTGAATATACTGCACCGCATAATGCGCTGGTGCCAATGGTGGTTGAACAAACTTCGCGTGGTGAGCGTTCTTACGACATCTACTCTCGTCTGCTCAAAGAGCGCGTGATCTTTCTGACCGGCCAGGTTGAAGACCACATGGCTAATCTGATTGTGGCGCAGATGCTGTTTCTGGAAGCGGAAAACCCGGAAAAAGATATTTATCTCTACATCAACTCACCGGGTGGCGTGATTACAGCGGGTATGTCGATCTACGACACCATGAAATTTATTAAACCGGATGTCAGCACTATCTGTATGGGTCAGGCCTGTTCCATGGGCGCTTTCCTGCTGACGGCGGGGACAAAAGGCAAACGTTTCTGCCTGCCAAACTCGCGCGTTATGATCCACCAGCCGCTGGGCGGCTATCAGGGTCAGGCAACCGATATTGAGATCCATGCGCGCGAAATCCTTAAAGTCAAACAGCGCATGAATGAGCTGATGGCTGAGCATACCGGCAAAACGCTGGAAGAAATTGAGCGTGATACCGAGCGCGACCGTTTCCTCTCAGCAAGTGAAGCGGTAGAGTATGGATTAGTCGATTCAATTCTGACGCATCGCCAATAAGACCCAACTTACCCTTGTCGCTGGTCTATAGTTAACAGGACAACGGTACTATTATGGGTTGAATGAATTTTGGCCGTCTCTGCACGGCCTGAGCCGTACGCCGGTATGGCCTGGAACTAGAAGAGGTTAACTGATGACAGATAAGCGCAAAGACGGTTCAGGAAAGTTGCTGTACTGCTCTTTTTGCGGCAAAAGCCAGCATGAAGTGCGAAAGCTGATTGCCGGTCCGTCAGTGTATATCTGCGATGAGTGTGTTGACCTGTGCAACGACATCATTCGCGAAGAGATTAAAGAAGTTGCTCCGCATCGTGAACGTAGTGCGTTGCCTACCCCACATGAAATTCGCCACCACCTTGATGATTATGTCATCGGTCAGGAACGGGCGAAGAAAGTGCTGGCGGTAGCGGTCTACAACCACTACAAACGTCTGCGCAATGGCGATACCAGCAATGGTATCGAACTGGGCAAAAGTAACATTCTGCTGATTGGTCCAACCGGTAGCGGTAAAACGCTGCTGGCCGAAACGCTGGCACGCCTGCTGGATGTGCCGTTCACCATGGCTGACGCCACCACGCTGACCGAAGCGGGTTACGTCGGTGAAGACGTGGAGAACATCATCCAGAAGCTGTTGCAGAAGTGTGATTACGACGTACAGAAAGCGCAGCGTGGCATCGTCTATATCGATGAGATCGACAAGATTTCACGTAAGTCTGATAACCCGTCGATTACCCGTGACGTTTCAGGTGAAGGCGTACAGCAGGCGCTGCTGAAGCTGATTGAAGGCACCGTGGCGGCCGTTCCGCCGCAGGGCGGACGTAAACATCCGCAGCAGGAATTTTTGCAGGTTGATACCTCTAAAATTCTGTTTATCTGCGGCGGCGCGTTTGCCGGTCTGGATAAAGTGATTTCCCAGCGGGTTGAAACCGGGTCGGGCATCGGCTTCGGCGCAACCGTGAAAGGGAAGTCGCAGAAAGCCAGCGAAGGTGAACTGCTTTCACAGTGTGAACCTGAAGATTTGATCAAGTTTGGTCTGATCCCGGAGTTCATTGGTCGTCTGCCGGTGGTCGCGACCCTGAGCGAGCTGAGTGAAGAAGCACTGATCCAGATTCTGCGTGAGCCGAAAAACGCCCTGACCAAACAGTACCAGGCGCTGTTCAACCTGGAAGGCGTGGAGCTGGAGTTCCGTGACGAGGCGTTAACCGCCATCGCGAAAAAGGCGATGTCACGTAAAACCGGTGCGCGTGGTCTGCGTTCAATCGTTGAAGGCGCATTGCTGGAAACGATGTACGATCTGCCTTCGATGGATGACGTAGAAAAAGTAGTGATCGATGAGTCAGTTATTGATGGTCAGTCTGAACCTATGTTGATCTACGGCAAACATGAAGCGCAGGCATCTGGCGAATAATTAAACAGATCATTCATGTCGTTAGCGTAAAAAAGGGGAAAATCTTTCCCCTTTTGCTTTTCTCACCTCCGTGACATTGAATGTCGGATAAGCATCCCCATATACTCAGATACCTGTGGGTTTAACTGCATACCTGCCTGATGCGGTTCCCATCACCTGGCGGACATTAAACAAAGAGAGAGCTCTATGAATCCTGAGCGTTCTGAACGCATTGAAATCCCCGTGTTGCCGCTGCGCGACGTGGTGGTTTATCCGCACATGGTAATTCCGTTGTTTGTTGGCCGGGAAAAATCGATTCGGTGCCTTGAAGCCGCAATGGATCATGATAAAAAGATCATGCTGGTGGCACAGAAAGAGGCTTCAACGGATGAACCTGGCATCAACGATCTCTTTTCAGTAGGGACCGTTGCCTCTGTATTGCAAATGCTGAAACTTCCTGACGGCACCGTAAAAGTGCTGGTGGAAGGTTTACAGCGCGCTCACATCACGACGCTGGCGGATAATGGCGATCATTTTGTGGCCCAGGCTGAATATCTGGTTTCACCAGAGATTGAAGAGCGCGAGCAGGAAGTGCTGGTGCGCACGGCAATCAATCAGTTTGAAGGCTATATCAAACTCAATAAAAAGATCCCGCCTGAGGTCTTAACCTCGCTGAACAACATTGACGATGCGGCCCGTCTGGCTGACACCGTCGCCGCACATATGCCATTGAAGCTGGCCGATAAACAATCGGTGCTGGAGATGTCCGACGTCAATGAGCGTCTGGAATATCTGATGGCGATGATGGAATCTGAAATCGATCTGCTCCAGGTTGAGAAGCGCATTCGCAACCGTGTTAAGAAGCAGATGGAGAAGAGCCAGCGCGAGTACTATCTGAATGAGCAGATGAAGGCGATTCAGAAAGAGCTGGGCGAGATGGACGATGCGCCTGACGAGTACGAAGCGTTAAAACGCAAAATCGACGCGGCTAAAATGCCGGAAGAGGCGCGTGAAAAAGCGGAAGCTGAACTCCAGAAGCTGAAGATGATGTCACCGATGTCCGCGGAAGCGACCGTGGTGCGCGGCTATATCGACTGGATGGTACAGGTTCCGTGGAACGCGCGCAGCAAGGTGAAAAAAGATCTGCGCAAAGCGCAGGAGACGCTGGATACCGACCATTACGGCCTGGAGCGCGTTAAAGATCGTATCCTTGAGTATCTTGCGGTGCAGAGTCGCGTCAGCAAAATCAAAGGGCCAATCCTCTGCCTGGTGGGACCACCAGGGGTAGGTAAAACCTCGCTGGGCCAGTCGATCGCGAAAGCGACCGGCCGTAAGTATGTGCGTATGGCGCTGGGCGGGGTACGTGACGAAGCGGAGATCCGCGGTCACCGTCGTACCTATATCGGTTCGATGCCAGGCAAGCTGATCCAGAAAATGGCGAAAGTGGGCGTGAAAAACCCGCTGTTCCTGCTGGATGAGATCGACAAAATGTCTTCTGACATGCGCGGCGATCCGGCGTCAGCACTGCTGGAAGTGCTTGATCCTGAGCAGAACATTGCGTTCAACGACCACTATCTGGAAGTCGACTACGACCTGTCAGATGTGATGTTCGTGGCGACCTCGAACTCCATGAACATTCCGGCCCCGCTGCTGGACCGTATGGAAGTGATTCGTCTGTCGGGCTACACCGAAGATGAAAAGCTGAACATCGCCAAACAGCATCTGCTGACCAAACAGATTGAGCGCAACGCCCTGAAAGCCAGCGAAATCACGGTGGAAGATAGTGCGATTGTCGGCATTATCCGTTACTACACCCGTGAAGCCGGGGTACGTAGCCTTGAGCGTGAGCTGTCGAAATTGTGCCGTAAGGCGGTGAAATCGCTGCTGATGGACAAGACGAAAAAGCACATCACCATCAATGGTGAAAACCTCAAGGATTTCCTGGGGGTACAGCGCTTCGACTACGGCCGCGCCGACAGTGAAAACCGTGTTGGTCAGGTGACTGGTCTGGCGTGGACCGAAGTGGGTGGCGATCTGCTGACCATCGAAACCGCCTGCGTGCCAGGTAAAGGCAAGCTGACCTACACCGGTTCGCTGGGTGAGGTGATGCAGGAGTCGATCCAGGCTGCACTGACCGTGGTGCGTGCGCGCGCCGAGAAGCTGGGTATCAACAGCGACTTCTACGAAAAACGTGATATTCACGTTCACGTGCCGGAAGGTGCGACGCCGAAAGATGGCCCAAGTGCCGGTATCGCCATGTGTACCGCGCTGGTCTCCTGTCTGACCGGTAACCCGGTGCGGGCGGATGTGGCGATGACGGGGGAAATCACCCTGCGTGGTCAGGTCCTGCCGATCGGCGGTCTGAAAGAGAAGCTGCTGGCAGCACACCGTGGCGGGATTAAAACCGTGCTGATCCCGGATGACAACAAGCGTGACCTGGAAGAGATTCCACAGAACGTGATTGCCGATCTGGAGATCCACCCGGTGAAACGCATCGAAGAGGTGCTGAACCTGGCGCTGGAAAACGCCCCTTACGGTATGCAGGTCGCGACAGCAAAATAGTGATTAACGGCATAAACCGTTAAAAAGCGGAGCTGGCAAGGCAATTGGCGCTTGCCAGCTTTTTTTTGTGCCGCTAATTTAGGTGGCTGCCGCCGCGGGGTTCTCAGAGGAATTCCGTTGTTTCGGCTCCACAGGCTTGATATAACTTGCTGCGCGTTCGTACCCGGCCGGAAGCATGGGTGCGATGTGAATAATAAAAGAGGGGATGAATAGAGTGAATAAGTCACAATTGATCGACAAAATTGCTGCCGACGCTGATATTTCTAAAGCTGCAGCGGGACGTGTTTTAGATGCATTCATGAGCTCTGTTTCTGAGTCGCTGAAAGGCGGTGATGAAGTGGCTCTGGTTGGTTTCGGCACCTTCTCTGTACGTGAGCGTGCTGCACGTACTGGCCGTAACCCACAAACGGGTAAAGAGATTACTATTCCAGCCGGTAAAGTACCGGGCTTTCGTGCGGGCAAGGCACTGAAAGACGCGGTCAATTAATGACAGCCAGGCAATCCATTGGCGCATTTTCTTCCGTGGATTAGAGGACGGTTATCGCGTTCTCATGTAACATACGGGCACATCAATCAGATGTGCCTTTTTTGTTTTAACCGGTGCGAATCGGGCCGTAAGATGGACCTGGACCGGATTGAGGCCGCCAGCAGAGCTGGCTGCCAGGTGCTCGACCCATGAAGGGAAGATCACAACCGAGCTTTACATTCACACTACAGCGGAGTGTTGCCATACCATGATGGACAATTTACGCGCGGCGTCGAACCATGTCGTGCTCAAGATTATTTTGGGGCTGATTATCCTCTCCTTTGTGCTGACGGGCGTTGGCAACTATCTGATTGGCGGCAATAACGACTATGCGGCCAAAGTGAACGGTCAGGAGATTAGCCGGGCACAGCTGGAGCAGGCGTTTAACAGCGAACGTAATCGTCAGCAGCAGATGCTGGGCGATCAGTTCTCACAGCTGGCCAGCAATGAAGGCTATATGCAGCAGATCCGTCAGCAGGCGCTGTCGCAGCTGGTCGATCAGGCGCTGCTCGACAGCTATATCAAAGATCTGCACCTCAGCATCAGCGACGATCAGGTTAAGCAGGCTATCTTCAATCAGCAGGCGTTCCAGACTAACGGCAAATTTGATAATGCCCGTTACCTGAATCTGATTGGCAGCATGGGCTTTAGCGCCGACCAGTATGCTGAAGCGCTGCGTAAACAACTCGCTAATCAGCAGCTGATCAACGCCGTGGCCAACACGGACTTCACGCTGAAAGGCGAAGCCAGCAAGCTGGTGGATCTGGTTTCACAGCAGCGTGATATTCGTCAGGCGACGCTGGATGTTAATGCGCTGGCGGCAAAGCAGAGCGTCACCGACGATGAAGTCAGCCAGTATTACCAGCAGCATAAAAGCAATTTTATGGCACCAGAGCAGTTCCGCGTCAGCTACATCCTGATGGATGCGGCCAGCATGCAGCAGGATGCCAGCGATGCCGAGATTCAGGCCTGGTATGATCAGCACAAGGCGGACTACACCCAGCCGCAGCGTAATCGCTACAGCGTGATTCAGACCAAAACTGAAGCGGAAGCTAACGCGGTACTGGCTCAGCTGAAGGGCGGCGCCAGCTTCGCGGATGTGGCGAAAGCCAAATCAATCGACCCTATCTCTGCGCGTAAAGGCGGCGATATGGGCTGGCTGGAACCCGCTACCACCCCGGATGAGCTGAAAAACGCCGGTCTGACAGAGAAAGGTCAGATGTCCGGGGTAATCAAATCTTCGGTAGGCTTCCTGGTAGTGCGTCTCGACGATATTCAGGCGGAGCAGGTTAAGCCGCTGGATGAGGTGCGCAGCGCCATTGCGGCGAAAGTGAAGCAGGAAAAAGGCGTTGACGCCTTCTACAAACTGCAACAGAAAGTCAGCGAAGCGGCCAGCAATGACAATGAGTCACTGGCGGGGGCCGAGCAGGCTTCAGGTCTGAAAGCCAAAGAGACCGGCTGGTTCAGTCAGGATTCGCTGCCCGCAGAGCTAAACTTCGATGCGGTGAAGCAGGCGATCTTCAACGGCGGTCTGGTGGGGCAGAATGGCGCGCCGGGTAACAACTCTGACATCATCAGCGTCGATGGCGACCGTGCCTTTGTGCTGCGTGTCAGTGAGCATAAACCGGAAGCGGTAAAACCGCTGGAGCAGGTTAAGGCGCAGATCGCTGACACGCTTAAGCATGATAAAGCGACGCAGCAGGCGAAAGCCCAGGCGGATAAACTGCTGGCCGACCTCAAAGCCGGTAAGCAGGATGCGCTGAGTGCGGCGGGTCTGACGCTGAGCGCCAGTAAAACCGTGGATCGCAACACTCAGGATCCGGTGGCACAGGCTGCCTTTAATCTGCCTCAACCGGCGGAAAATAAACCTTCCTGGGGCGTGAGCGAAGATATGCAGGGCAACGTGGTGCTGGTGGCGGTTGATAAAGTTAAAACCGGCAGCATGCCGCAGGCGCAGATTGACGAAATGGTCAAAGGCGTCACGCAGAATAACGCTCAGCTGGCTTTCGAAGCCTTACTGCAAAACCTGCGTAAAGAGGCCAAAATCAAGTACGGCGCCGCCGCACAAATGCAGTAAGCCTCGCAAAAATCACGCAACGACTGTAACAACCAAAGGCCGCATTCGCGGCCTTTTCCATTTCTGCGATTCCGCTTTTGAGCCTTGTGTCGCGTGGTGACACCCTGTGCTGGCTGTTAACACACAAGGAGAAACACAGCATGGCTAAACCAACGTTATATGCCCTTTACCTCTCACTGGCGCTGGGTGGCGCACTCTGGCAAAGCACCGTTTCGGCGGCACCCACACCGGCCAGCACCACGGTCACCCCACCGGCGGCATCCGTACCGGCCAGCACCGCGGTCACGCCGCCAGCCTCATCCGCAGCAAAACCATCGGCACCGGCGGCAGCCCAAGAGCAGGTCAGCATCAATCAGGCGAGCGCGGAACAGCTCTCCGCCGTGATGAACGGGGTCGGGCTGAAGAAGGCGCAATCTATTGTGAACTATCGTGAACAGTACGGACCCTTCAGCGCCATTGAACAGCTCAACGAAGTGCCCGGTATCGGTAATGCGCTGATAGAACGTAACGCCGCCCGGCTGAAATTGTGAGGCAGGGCGCAACTGTGAGGCTTAACGCACGCTGAGCCGGGCTCTCTGCTAAAGTGAACAGGTCCAACCAGTTAATTCACAGCAGCAGGAGAGCATCACCATGCAGACCACGATCAAAGTGCGCGGCTATCATCTGGATGTCTATCAGCACGTTAACAACGCGCGTTACCTCGAATTTCTGGAGGAGGCGCGCTGGCAATGGCTGGAAGAAGCAGAGGCATTCCACTGGTTGCAGCAGCAGAAACTGGCTTTCGTGGTGGTGAATATCAACATCAACTATCGTCGCCCGGCGGTGCTGGGCGACGTGCTCACTATCGACAGTGAGATCACGCAGTTGAATGGCAGAAGCGGCATTATAGCGCAGCGGGTTACGCTGGCGGGTCAGCAGACCGGGATAGCCGATGCGGCGCTGACCTTTGTCTGCATCGATTTGTCGTCACAGAAAGCGGTAGCGCTGGAAGGGGAGTTACGTGAGCGACTGATGCGTCTGATGGCGTAAACCGGTAAAAAAGGGGCCGACAGCGCTCGGCTGCCGCCCCGGCCGCGTCAGTTCAGGCCGCTTTTGGCTTTCATCGCCGCCATCACGCCAGCCCGATCGCTGAGATACCCCTGCAAGCCGTTCGCCCGCAAGTGACAGGCGGCACACTCTCCGCACCCGTCGCCTTTCACGCCGTTATAGCAGGTCAGCGTCTGCTCGCGCACCAGCGTCAACTGCTGCCAGTAGTCTGCCAGTGCCCAGGTTTCCGCTTTGTTGAGCCACATCAGCGGCGTCTCAAAACGAATATCGCGCGCCATGCCGAGGCTGACCGCATGGTTCAGCGCTTTGACAAATTCATCGCGGCAATCGGGATAGCCGGAGAAGTCGGTTTCGCAGACGCCGGTGATCACCGCTTCCGCCTCAACCTGATAAGCGTAGACCGCGGCCAGCGTCAGAAACAGAATGTTGCGGCCCGGTACAAAGGTGCTCGGTAGGCCGCTGGCGTCCGGGTCGTAAGCCGGCACCGGAATGTTGTCCCGCGTCAGGCTGCTGACGGCGAGTTCGTTCAGCATGGTGACATCCAGCACTTTGTGGGCACGTGCGCCCAGTTGAGCGGCCAGATCGCGCGCCACCTCGATCTCTTCACGGTGGCGCTGACCATAATCGAAGGTGACACAGTGAACTTCATCATACTGCTGCAAAGCCTGAATAAGGCAGGTGGTGGAGTCTTGCCCACCGCTGAACACTACAACCGCGCGTTTCATGGCGTTTTCCTGATAAGTAATTTTGCGCTTATGGTAATGCCTCATTCCGCCGCTGAACAGCTGCAAGGCGGATCAATGGGCGGCGGGATCCAGGCGCGGCTGAAATCGAACCAGCCCAGACTGTTCAGATGAATGCCCTCGACGCCGGGCGGGGCGGAGATCTGATAGCGATAATTAAACAGCGGCAGCAGGATGCCCGCCGTCATCAGCTGATGGTAGAGCTGATGCAGCGCGCGGCTGCGGGTTTCACTGTCGGCGATCTGCTGGATAGTCAGCCGCTGCGCTTCTGCCGCGTCGCCCTGCGCGGTGGCGGCAAAGGGGTGCCACAGTGGGTCGATCTGTAACCAGCTGGCCAGCGTAAATACCGGGGCGTCACCAATCAGCCGATCGCCCATCACCAGATCCGCCGCATCCAGCTCCGCGATGTTGTGCCAGCTCTTGACCGGATGAAAGATCAGGTTAAGGGTACAGCCATGCTGTTTTAACAGCTGGCGTAACGCCTGCGCCATCTGGTGCAGTTCAACCGGCAACTGATAGTGCAGGGTCAGCGTCGCGGGCAGCGGCAGCGGTTCAGCCTCAATCGATGGCACCGGCCAGCCGGGTAACAGCTCTCTGCTGGGGGTGATCAACCCTTTATCCAGCGGCAAACGGCTGATAATGCCGCTCTGCTGGATAAGCTGGAATAGTCTGCGCGCCTGGGCGGGGCTGAAACCGGGGCGCGGGCGGCAGAGCAGATAGCAAAAACCGAGGCTGATGCTGCTGCTGACCGGTTGCAGCGTTTTCAGATCGGCGACATCCCCGATCTGAAGCTGCACCGGATGGCGGCAGCTGCTGCCCAGGCTGGGATCAAACAGCTGAGGGGTGATCCAGTACTCCACCGCCTGGAGCAGCGGACGCCGCAGGTGCCAGCGTGCATGGCTTTCAATCCTGACCAGCTCCGCGCTGAAGTAGCTGCGTTTCCACGGCCCGCTGCCGAGGCTGGGATCGACCGGGTGCGGCAGCAGACACAGCAGATGCGCAAGCCGGTGGGGCAGCCAGAAATCCTGGCGGCGCAGTGTAAAACGCAGCGCAAGCGGATGTGGGGCGTCCACGCTGACCACCTCCGCCAGCAGTGCCCGTACGTGCGGCTCCTGTAACAACTGACTGAACCGGGCCACCAGCTGTCCGGCCTGGATCGGTTCGTCGTTGTGCCACACCAGCTGAGGCCGCAGCCAGAACAACCAGTTGCAGGCTGTCTCATCGTGCTGCCAGTGATGGGCCAGATCGCCCACCGGCTCATCCTGCTCAAAGCGGGTCAGACCGGAATAGAGCTGACGGACCAGATGCTGCTCAGCGCGTCCGGTGGTCTGGTGCGGCTGCGTGCTTTCCAGCGGGCGATAGTAGGGAATACGCAGCACTGGCGTATCGTGCTGCCATTGTCCGCCCATTAGCGGGCGCAGCAGATTAATCAGCCTTTCGGGCGGCAGATCCAGCAATTGCAGGGCGTCAGCCGCGTCACCGTCATCGAGCTGCTGTTGCAGTAACTGCTGCCGCAGCTGTTCCGGCGAGCGCAGAAACTGTAGCCGTCCCTGTTTGCCGCGACCCGATTCGCCGCGCCAGCAAAGCCAGCCCGCATGCTGCCACTGCGACAGCAGGGTGCGCAGATGGCGCTCGCTACAGATGCAGTGACGGGCCATCTCCGCCACGCAGGTTTGCTGAGGCGCACCCAGGCTCTGCTGCCACAGGCGCTGAAACTGATTAAGACGATTGAGCTGACGCATGCTAAACCCGGAACAGTTTTTTTAAAGTATTCACTATTAGTTCCGTAATTAACAGGCAATAGTAGTGTTCATCTTTTCAGCAGGAGACCGCTCATGGTTCGCTTAGCCGCTTTTGATATGGATGGCACCTTACTACTGCCCGACCACCGGTTAGGCCAGCAGACGCTGGAAAGCCTGCGCGCGCTGCATGCGCGCGGCATCAGTCTGACGCTGGCGACCGGCCGCCACCGGCTGGAGATGGATATTCTGCGGGAAAAAATGGCGCTGCCAGCCTGGCTGATCACCGGTAACGGCACCCGGATAGATGACCCGCAGGGCCGACAGATCTTTGCCCGGGATCTGCCGCCCGCCGTGGCCGAAGCGGTGATCCATCGCCACTGGAACAAAACCGCCACTCTGCACATTTTCAACGACCGCGGCTGGTTTACCGACCGGCCGGATCCGGCGCTGCTGGCCGCCCATCAGCTCAGCGGATTTCACTATCAGCTGTGCGACCTGAAAACGCTGCCCGCCCATCAGGTGACAAAGATCTGCTTTACCGATCGGCATCAGCCTCTCTGTGAGCTTAAAACGCAGCTCGAAGCGGCGCTGGGCGAGCAGGTCAATATCTGCTTTTCGGCGCGGGATTGTCTGGAGGTGTTGCCGGCCCACTGCCACAAAGGCAGCGCGCTGGCGCGGCTGTGTGAACATCTCTCTATCAGCCTGGCGGAGAGTATGGCGTTTGGCGATGCGATGAACGATCGGGAGATGCTGGCGCAGGCGGGACAGGGTTTCATCATGGGCAATGCGATGGCGCAGTTAAAGGCTGCGCTACCGCATCTGCCAGTGCTGGGGCATTGCGGGACACAGGCGGTGTCTCACTATTTAAATCACTGGCTGGCAACACCTGACCTCGCGTATTCCCCCGAATGCTGAGGATTGCCGTGTACCGGACAGGATGTCCGGTTTTTTACGCCAGTTCGCGCTGCCAGGGCGTAATATCGCCAATATGTTTCGCCACCCACTCCGGCTGATAGTAGCTGTCAGGGTAACGTTCACCGCTGTCGCACAGCAGCGTCACCAGCGCGCCCTGCTGACCGGCCGCCCGCAGGCGTTTCGCCACCTGCATCATGCCCCAGAAATTGGTGCCGGTTGAGGCGCCAGGCTTGCGTCCCAGAATCTTCTCCAGCTTCAGCATGGCGGCCAGCGTCGCGCCATCCGGCACTTTCAGCATTTCATCAATCACGTCCGGCATAAAAGACGGCTCCACCCGCGGGCGGCCAATCCCCTCGATCATGCTGCCACGTTTACTGGTCAGGGTGGCGTCACGCTGCTGCCAGAAGTCGAAAAACACCGAATGCTGCGGATCGACCACCAGCAGTTTCGTTTCCAGCCCCTGATAGCGGATATAGCGGCCCAGCGTGGCCGAGGTGCCGCCGGTCCCGGCGCTCATGATCAGCGTATGGGGGATCGGGAAGGGTTCATGCTGCATCTGACGGAAAATGCTTTCAGCAATATTGTTATTACCGCGCCAGTCGGTGGCACGCTCAGCATAGGTAAACTGATCCATAAAGTGGCCGTTCAGGGCGCGCGCCAGCCGTTCAGATTCGGCATAGAGCTGGCAGGGGTCCTCAACAAAATGGCACTGGCCACCATAAAAGGTGATCTGCTCAATTTTACGCTTCGCGGTGCTGGCCGGCATTACCGCTATAAACGGCAGACCGAGCAGCCGTGCGAAGTAGGCCTCAGAAACGGCGGTACTGCCTGACGAGGCTTCGATAATCGGCGTATTCTCTTTTATCCAGCCGTTGGAGAGGCCATAAAGGAACAGCGAGCGCGCCAGCCGGTGTTTAAGACTGCCACTGGGATGGGTGCTCTCATCTTTCAGGTAGAACCAGATGCCGGGAAAATCCGCCAGATCGAAACGGATCAAATGGGTCTCAGCCGATCGTTGAAAATCAGCGTTAATTTCGTTGATAGCGTGGCGAATCCAGCAGCTGTGCATTTCAGGTGTCCGGCAGAAAGAATTACGACTATTTTATGGCACGTGCAGGAAAAAGAGATTGCAAAATTACCGCTAAAATCGCGTCGATGGAGAAAAAGATTCTCTCGGAGTGCCATATGCTAGATAAAACTGACCTTAAACTGCTGGCCCTGCTACAGCGTGACTGCACGCTGTCGCTTCAGGCGCTGGCTGACGCGGTCAATCTCACCACCACGCCCTGCTGGAAGCGCCTGAAAAAGCTGGAAGATGATGGCATTATTCGCGCGCGGGTGGCGCTGCTGGATGGGGAAAAGATTGGGTTATCCCTGACGGCGTTTATGTTTGTCAAAACCCAGCAGCACAGCAGCGACTGGTATCAGGCGTTTGTCGCGGTGGTGAACAGCATGCCGGAAGTCATGGCCTTTTACCGGATGGCAGGCGAGTATGATTACCTGCTGCGGATTCAGGTGGCCGATATGAAAAGTTACGATGCGTTCTACAAGCGCCTGGTAACGGGTGTGCCAGGCCTGATTGATGTCACATCCAGCTTCGCCATGGAAGAAATTAAGTACACCACGGCTTTACCTGTCGCCCCCTGAGGGCAAGAGATTGAGAACAGCGTTGTGCGATTATTCAGTCAATTAAGTTGGTATTTTCTGCGAGAGTGGCGGCGCTATCTGGGTGCGGTCACGTTACTGATCGTGATTGCGATTCTGCAACTGCTGCCGCCGCATGTGGTGGGCATCATTGTTGATGGCGTCACCAAAAACAGCATGAGCACCAGCCGCGTCATGATGTGGATCGGCATTATGCTGGCGACCGCGGTGGTGGTCTATCTGCTGCGTTATGTCTGGCGCGTACTGCTGTTTGGTGCCTCTTACCAGCTGGCGATTGAGCTGCGCGAAGATTTTTATCGTCAGCTGAGCCGTCAGCAGCCCGCGTTTTATCTGCGTCACCGCACCGGCGATCTGATTGCGCGCGCCACTAACGACGTGGATCGGGTGGTTTTCGCCGCCGGGGAGGGGGTGCTGACGCTGGTCGACTCGCTGGTGATGGGCTGCGTGGTGCTGCTGGTGATGAGCACCCAGATCAGCTGGCAACTGACGCTGCTGTCGCTGGTGCCGATGCCGGTTATGGCGATAGTCATCCATCGCTACGGCAATCAGCTGCACCAGCGCTTTAAGCTGGCGCAGGCGGCGTTCTCCAGTCTCAACGATCAGACCCAGGAGAGCCTGACCAGCATCCGCATGATCAAATCTTTTGGCCTTGAGCAGCATCAGTCGCGGCAGTTCAGCGACATCGCCCGCGATACCGGTGAAAAAAACCTGCGGGTGGCGCGGGTCGATGCCCGTTTCGATCCCACCATCTATATCGCGATTGGTTTCTCGAACCTGCTGGCGATCGGCGGCGGCAGCTGGCTGGTGTGGCATGAGCAGATGACGCTGGGACAGCTCACCAGCTTTGTGATGTATCTCGGCCTGATGATCTGGCCGATGCTGGCACTGGCGTGGATGTTTAACATCGTGGAGCGCGGCAGCGCGGCCTGGAGCCGCATCCAGGCGCTGCTGGCGGAAGCGCCAGCCGTCGAGGATGGCGAGAAGTCGCTGCCACCGGAGCCGGGCACGCTCCAGGTGGCGATTCGCGCGTTTCACTATCCGGCCAGCGCCGCGCCGGTGTTAAGTGATGTCAGCTTTCAGCTCAGGCCCGGCCAGATGCTGGGGCTGTGTGGCCCGACCGGCAGCGGCAAAAGCACGCTGCTGAGCCTGATCCAGCGCCATTTTGATATTCAGCAGGGCGATATTCGCTATCACCAGATCCCGCTGCCGCAGCTGCGGCTTGATAGCTGGCGCAGCCGCCTGGCGGTGGTCAGCCAGACGCCATTTCTCTTCTCCGACAGCGTGGCGAACAATATCGCGCTGGGAAAACCAGGTGCCAGCCAGCAGGAGATTGAGCGCGCGGCCACGCTGGCCTGCGTCCATGATGACATTCTGCGTCTGCCGCAGGGCTATGAAACCGAGGTCGGCGAGCGCGGCGTGATGCTGTCGGGCGGCCAGAAGCAGCGTCTTTCGATTGCCCGCGCGCTGCTGCTGAACGCCGAAATCCTGATTCTCGACGACGCTCTTTCGGCGGTGGATGGCCGCACCGAGCATGAAATTCTGCATAACCTGCGCATCTGGGGGCAGGGACGAACCCTGATTATCAGCGCCCATCGTCTGTCGGCGCTGACCGAGGCGAGTGAAATCCTGGTGCTGCAACAGGGCAGCATTGCCCAGCGCGGCGATCACGACAGCCTGGCGGAGCAGGCGGGCTGGTATCGGGAGATGTATCGCTACCAGCAGCTGGAAGCGGCCCTGGATGAAGATGAAAATGAGAAAGGAGTGCCGCATGGCTAAGTCTGCCCGCTTGTGGCCCACCCTGAAGCGCCTGCTGAGCTACGGCAAGCCGTGGCGTAAATCCCTGTCGCTGGCGGTGGGGATGTTGTGGATCGCCGCCGCCGCCGAAGTGACCGGACCGGTGCTGGTCAGCTACTTTATTGACAACCTGGTGGCGAAACATCAGATGCCCTGGGGCGTGGTCGCCGGGCTGGTGGTGAGTTTTATCCTGCTGCAACTGCTGGCCGCCGCGCTGCACTACTGGCAGGCGCTGCTGTTTAACCGCGCCGCGATTGGCGTGGTGCAGCAGTTACGCAGTGATGTGATGAACGCGGCGCTCTGTCAGCCGCTGAGCGCTTTTGACACCCAGCCGGTGGGTCAGATTATCTCGCGCGTGACCAACGACACCGAAGTGATCCGCGATCTCTACGTGACGGTGGTCTCCACCGTGCTGCGCAGCGCGGCGCTGGTGGGGGCCATGATGGTGGCGATGTTCAGCCTCGACTGGCGGATGGCGCTGGTGGCGATGATGATCTTCCCGCTGGTGCTGGTGGTGATGCTGATTTATCAGCGCTACAGCACCCCCATCGCCCGTCGGGTCCGCAGCTATCTGGCGGACATCAACAACGGCTTCAACGAAGTGATCAGCGGCATGAGCGTGATCCAGCAGTTTCGTCAGCAGGCGCGCTTTGGTGAGCGCATGGGCGAGGCGAGCCGTTCTCACTATCTGGCGCGCATGGAGACGCTGCGGCTGGACGGCTTTCTGCTGCGCCCGCTGCTGAGCCTGTTTTCAGCGATGGTGCTGTGTGGACTGCTGATCCTGTTCAGTTTCTCGGTGCCGGGCGTGTTTGAGATCGGAGTGCTCTATGCCTTTATTACCTATCTGGGTCGGCTGAACGAGCCGCTGATTGAGCTGACGACTCAGCAGTCGATGTTGCAGCAGGCGGTGGTCTCCGGTGAACGCATCTTTGAACTGATGGATGCCGCACAGCAGCAGTATGGCGACGATCAGCAGCCGCTGGCGTCGGGCCGGATCACCCTGGATAACCTGAGTTTCGCCTACCGCGAAAACCGGGATGTGCTGAGTGAGATCAACCTTGAGGTCGCGCCGCGCGAATTTGTGGCGCTGGTCGGCCATACCGGCAGTGGCAAAAGTACCCTGGCTAACCTGCTGATGGGCTACTACCCGGTGACGCGCGGCGAGATTCGCATTGATGACCGTCCGATCAGTGAACTGAGTCATGCCGTACTGCGGCGTGGCATCGCCATGGTGCAGCAGGACCCGGTGGTGCTGGCCGACACGCTGCTGGCCAACGTCCGGCTGGGGCGCGACATCAGCGAAGAGGCGGTCTGGACGGTACTGGAGCAGGTACAGCTGGCGCCGCTGGCGCACGCGCTGCCAGAGGGCATTCACACCCGGCTGGGTGAGCAGGGCAATAATCTGTCGGTCGGGCAGAAGCAGCTGCTGGCGCTGGCGCGGGTACTGGTTGATCTGCCGCAGATTCTGATCCTCGATGAGGCGACGGCCAACATCGACTCCGGGACCGAGCAGGCGATCCAGCAGACGCTCAACACCCTGCGTCAGCACAGCACGCTGGTGGTGATTGCTCACCGTCTCTCCACCATCATCGACGCCGATAAGATCCTGGTGCTGCATCGCGGCCGGGTTGTCGAGCAGGGCACTCACCAGCAGCTGCTGGCGATGCAGGGCCGCTACTGGCAGATGTATCAGTTGCAGCAGGCGGGCGATGAACTGGCGATGGGCGCGGCGTTAACCACCCAGGCCTGAGCTGCACCTTTTTTGCGCAACATTATCAGACTAATCTGTCCCGATGCACTCCTTTGACGCCTTCAGCACCAAAGGAGTGCAGACCTCTGCGGCGATCAATTCGCTGCCCTCTCCATCGTTTCTACGCTTCCTGACTTTTCCCTTGCCGCGCCTCGGCTGAGTCACTGATTAACGCCGGTTTTTATATCTGGCACAGGCTTTGCTTATATCCCTGCGTGCAGGTCAACGTGACCTGGTTATTTGCTGGAGGGGATCCAATGAAGCTGGTTACCGTCGTAATTAAGCCATTCAAGCTGGAGGATGTGCGTGAAGCCTTGTCCTCTATCGGCATTCAGGGGCTGACCGTCTCCGAAGTGAAAGGGTTCGGCCGTCAGAAAGGCCACGCGGAGCTTTACCGTGGTGCGGAGTACAGCGTGAACTTTCTGCCAAAGGTCAAAATTGACATCGCTATCGCGGACGATCAGTTAGATGAAGTGGTGGATGTAATCAGCAAAGCGGCCTACACCGGCAAAATTGGCGACGGTAAGATTTTCGTGGCTGAACTACAGCGCGTTATTCGTATTCGTACCGGCGAGACCGACGAAGCGGCTCTGTAATCAAGACTCAGTACTGTGATGGGATGGAATAAAATGAATAAAATTTTCACTAAGCTCGGCCTCACCAGCCTGGCGCTGTTACCCTCACTCGCGATGGCTGCGCCTGCCGTTGCGGACAAGGCTGATAACGCATTTATGATGATTTGCACCGCGCTGGTGCTGTTTATGTCAATTCCAGGCATTGCGCTGTTTTACGGCGGTTTGATTCGCGGCAAAAACGTATTATCGATGCTCACTCAGGTGGCGGTCACCTTCTCTCTGGTCTGCGTGCTGTGGATGGTCTACGGCTATTCACTGGCGTTCAGTGAAGGTAACGCCTTCTTTGGCGGATTTGGCTGGGCGATGTTGAAAAACATTCAGCTGACCGCGGTGATGGGCAGCTTCTACCAGTATATCCATGTGGCGTTCCAGGCTTCCTTTGCCTGCATCACGGTGGGCCTGATTGTCGGCGCTATCGCGGAACGTATCCGTTTCTCTGCGGTACTGATTTTTGTCGGTGTCTGGCTGACGCTGGCTTACCTGCCGATTGCGCATATGGTCTGGGCGGGCGGTTTCCTGGCACAGGATGGCGCGCTGGACTTTGCTGGCGGTACTGTGGTGCACATTAACGCCGCGGTGGCCGGTCTGGTTGGCGCTTACCTGGTGGGCAAACGTGCAGGCTTCGGCAAAGAAGCGTTTAAACCGCACAACCTGCCGATGGTCTTTACCGGGACGGCGATTCTCTATGTCGGCTGGTTTGGTTTCAACGCCGGTTCCGCCTCTGCGGCGAACGAAATCGCGGCGCTGGCTTTCCTCAACACCGTGGTGGCGACCGCTGGCGCGGTACTCTCATGGACCTTCGGTGAATGGGCGGTGCGCGGCAAACCTTCGCTGCTGGGTGCCTGTTCCGGTTTCATTGCTGGTCTGGTGGCGATTACCCCAGCCTGTGGTTATGTCGGTGTCGGCGGGGCGTTAATCATTGGTCTGGTTGGCGGTCTGGCAGGGCTGTGGGGCGTCACGACGCTGAAAAAATGGCTGCGCGTGGACGATCCCTGTGATGTCTTCGGCGTGCATGGCGTGTGCGGCATCGTCGGCTGTATCCTGACCGGCGTCTTTGCCTCCTCTTCACTGGGCGGCGTGGGCTACGCAGAGGGCGTCACCATGGGCCATCAGGTGTGGGTGCAGCTGTTCAGCGTCGGCCTCACCATCGTCTGGTCAGGCGTGGTCGCCTTTATCGGCTTCAAGCTGGCCGATCTGATTGTCGGCCTGCGGGTGCCGGAAGAGCATGAGCGTGAAGGTCTGGACGTCAACAGCCACGGCGAGAACGCTTACAACCAGTAATCTGCGACAGTGACAGGATGAATCGGGGCGAGCTATCGCCCCTTTTTTTATTCGCTGCGCTGACGCATCACCCCTTCCTGCACCGTCGAGGCGACCAGCACACCCTGCTGAGTATAAAACTCACCCCGGACAAATCCCCGCGCGCCCGATGCCGACGTACTCACCACGCTGTAGAGCAGCCACTGGCTGAAGTCGAACGGCCGGTGGAACCACATCGAGTGATCGATGGTGGCGACCTGCATATCCGCTTCTAAAAAGCCTTTGCCGTGCGGTTGCAGCGCCACCGGCAGGAAATTGAGATCGGAGGCGTAGCCGAGCAGGTATTGATGGATGCGTAAGTCGTCGGGTAACGGGCCTGTGGCGCGGATCCAGACCTGGCGCTCAGGTTTATCCACGTGGCCTTTGAGCGGATTGTGGATCTGCACCGGCCGGATCTCCAGCGGGCGCTCAGCAATAAACTTCTCGCGTAACTTTTCAGGCAGCAGGTGCGCCATCTTCTGCGCCATCGCCTGTTCCGAGATCAGCTTTTCAGGCCCGGAGACCTGCGGCATCGGGTTCTGATGTTCAAATCCGCTCTCCGGCGACTGAAACGAGGCGGTCATATAGAAAATTGGCTGACCGTTCTGAATCGCGCTGACCCGGCGCGCACTGAAACTTTTGCCGTCGCGCAGGGTTTCCACATCATAAATGATCGCTTTCTGACTATCCCCTGGCCGCAGGAAGTAGCTGTGAAAGGAGTGAATAGTGCGATCGGCTGGCACCGTCTGCTTGGCCGCATAGAGCGCCTGACCCACCACCTGGCCGCCAAACACCTGGCGCAGGCCCAGATCTTCGCTTTGACCACGGTATAAACCCTCTTCCAGTTTTTCCAGATTCAATAAATTCAGCAGATTTTGCAGTGCCTGACTCATGGCGCGTTCCTCAAGATAGTGACACCGCTCAGTGTGAAAGATCCGACCAGTTAACGTCAATCAGACTTTCCGCATCATCCGTGCCAGGCAAAATTTCGTTTTTGTGCCAACATTAAGGACATACGGCGAGTGAAGCGCTGTACGCAGGATTCGCTGCCGACAATCATTTTGATCAAATGGAGACGACATCAATGAAACTCTGGCATGTGTTCAGTGGGGTAGTTATGGCGGTTGCTGTTGCAGGATGCGCCGATAAAAGTAAACCGGTGCCAACGCCGACCCTGGGGTCTGCGGTGGCAGGACAGCAGGCGGCGATTGCGCAGCCTAACGTCAGCGGCTCCGTCTTTATCCGCCAGCGCATTGCGCTGCCACCGGATGCGGTGCTGACCGTGACGCTCTCTGACGCCTCAATGGCTAACGCACCCTCTAAGGTGCTGTCACAGCGCGTAGTGCGTACCGAAGGCAAACAGGCACCGTTCCAGTTCGTGCTGCCATTTAACCCAGCCGACATTCAGCCGGGCGCACGTATTCTGTTAAGCGCAGCTATCTCTATTGATGGCAAACTGGCGTTTGTTACAGAGAACGTGAAGCCGGTGATTAACCAGGGCGGCACCAAAGCGGAGCTGCTGCTGGTACCGGTACCGTCGATGGCGATGCCGACCCAGCCAGGTGCTGCAACCACCGTACCCTCGACCTCACCGACTCAGGTGACGCCGTCTGCGGCCGTTCCCGCACCGACTCAGATGTAATCCTCTCGCGGGGCGGCTTTGTCGCCCCGTTTTCCGCCTCAGAACCGCCAGCGATACTTCGCCAGATCGAGCTGACCCTCATCGCTCACCTCAATCCCTTCCGCCTCCAGTGCATCGCGCTGCCGTAACAGGCTATCGCCCTGAAGCGAGATATGACCATGCCGATTCACCACCCGATGCCAGGGCAGGGTGCTGTCCGGCGGCAGGCGGCTCAGCACGCCACCTACCTGACGTGCCGCGCGCGGAGAGCCGGCCAGTTGGGCCACATCCCCATAGGTCGCGACGCAGCCCTGAGGGATAGCGGCAACAATTTGCCAGATGCGTTGCTGGAAAGTGTCAGCAGGTTCCATGTACTTATTCCATCAGGAAAAACGGCATAAACTTTAGCATGAGCGACAGGCTGGCGAAGTGAAAAGTGGGGGGTTGTTCAAGAAACCAACGTTCGTCCCGACTGCGCTTGCAATTGCCCCTACCTTCCCCGATAATGCCCCCGCTCTCGTAAAGAGGGCTTGTCAATGGGGGCCCTGTTGGTTCTCCCGCAACACTAGCTTGTGAACTCGGTCAGATCCGGAAGGAAGCAGCCGTAGCAGGTGACGTGTGTGCCGGGATGTAGCTGGCAGGGCCCCCACCACTTTCCCCCGCAGCATATTTCCTTCCTCAGATTACAGACAGGCTAAACCCGCCTGGGCCGATCCTTTGCCGGCAGGCGAGAGTATCTGGTGCTAAAAGGTCATGCAATCAGGCAGAGAGCAAAAGAATTAACGAACAAATTTCCACACAGAACCTGGGACTTTATCGTAAAGTTTGTTCATCGTCAGTTCCGCCAGACGATGATCGGCCGCTGAGTAAAATATCGCTAACTCATCTTCCGGTAATTCATACTTATTTTTCTCTATGACTCTTTCAAGGGTATCGAGTGAGCGGCAGCGCCGCAGTCGCATCAGATAATCCGTTTTAGTCAGGGTTTTGTTCATAAATAAACCGTTCTCACGTCAGTACTATAATGAATGGCTCGGTTGCTGGAGAAAAGCGCACTCTTCAGTGAACAGGTTAAATAAGCGTTTAGCTGAACGTTGCCATCTTTGAAGATCCGGGCTGTTGATACCGTAGTTACTGAACAACATAAAAGTATCATCAAGATATTCATCGATTTGCGAAATCAGCGCTTCATCTTCAACGTGCTTAATTTTGTAATTCATGGTGAAAGATGCAATGTGCTCGATCAAATCATTAAGCTGTAAATTGCTTTCAGAAGTGGGATCATTAACCCAGCCGTGATGGCTATCCGTTAATGTTGCCATGCTCTCGTCAAACAGACTCTCACACAGGTATTTAAGCTGGGCAATATCATGCCGTTTCGGTGAGTATTCGTCCATCTTTTTCCCCTCCATAGCTAGCACAGTTGCCGCAGGGCGGCGATATAGGATAAAGCGGCCAGGAAGCGATTTTTCGGGCTGTTATTAAACGGGACAGTTTAAAGATAGTGTAAAACCATTAGTTCTGCTCACCTCCATTACTAAATATTACAATTCATCGGCGGGTGAGGGGAGCTGATTGTCGATCAGATCAAACTCAAGCGCACCGGGCGTAATGCGAAAATTGACCTGCTCCGACTGGGTAACTGTTTCATTTAAGTCGAGGCAAGGACTAAATAAATTCCAGTCAAAATCGTAAAGTAAATTAAAACTATTCGGTCCGTGTTTTTTAACTGAAACAATTTTTAAACTGCCTGGCACTAACCGGGCATCCTGGGAATACCAGCGTAAATCTCCAGCCAGCAGATCTGATATTTTGAGAATATTCCGCTGAACAATCTCTGCTATTTTTGCGCTATCAGATTCGTCTGGTGCAATATCGCACTCAATGCGTAACAGCATAACTGATCCAGTAAAAACCGTTTATAAACCTATCATTGGTTTTCTGCGGGCTATTTGCAAGTCAGCGGCACACAAAATTGTCGATTTCTGAAATTGGCTGGCTGTGATGAAACCCGCTCTCCCCTGATGCTGAACGGCGGACGGCGACCTGACGGCTGCCGCTGTTTATCTTTTGATACAAAATCATCACGTCAACCCGCCGTCCCGTAGGGTAGAGTAATTGTTATGTTATAACGTATTGGGTTGGGTGATGGTTCAGAGTGGATTACTTATGTCGCTGGGCGGACGGCTGCTGGTGGCGATGTTCTTTATTGTGCTGCTCGCTGTCGCGACAGGATGGGGGATCAGCGCATGATCCTCTTTAACGAACTTCGTGCCGGCTACCAGCATCAGCCAGTCACGCCGGCCATTACCGGTCAGCTGGCAGCGGGCAGCATGACGGCGCTGGTCGGGGCCAATGGCAGCGGCAAGTCAACGCTGTTAAAAACCATAGCCGGTCTGTTACCGCCGGTCGCGGGCCGCTGCGAGTTACAGGTTGCGCGGCGGGATATAGGCTGGATGCCACAGCGAACCGAGCTGGAAACCCGTTTTCCACTGACAGTTTTTGAGCTGGTTTCCATCGGCTGCTGGCCACGCTGTGGCTGGTTCGGCGCTATTACGCGCAGCGACCGTCAGGCGATCTGGCAGGCGCTGGAGGCGGTGCAGATGAGCGACTACGCCACCGCTCAGCCCGTCACCCTCTCCGGGGGACAGCTGCAACGTGTGCTGTTTGCCCGGCTGATGATGCAGCGCAGCCGCCTCTGGCTGCTGGATGAACCCTTTAACGGTATCGACAGCCAGACGGTCACCTTACTGATGTCGATCCTCGAACAGCAGCAGCGGGCGGGCACCACGCTACTGGTGGTGCTGCACGATCAACCGCTGGTCGCCCGCTATTTCAATGATGTTCTTTCACTCGATGAAGGCGGCTTCCGCGCCCGTTCCACAGCGCGTTGCTCTCGGCGGAGAGCCGCGCTATGACCCTGCTTCAGCCTTTTATTGAGTTTGGTTTTATGCGGCGTGCGCTGGTGGCCTGCTTTGCGCTGGCAGTCAGCGCCACGCCCCTCGGCGTTTTTCTGTCGCTGCGCCGGATGAGCCTGATTGGTGATGCGCTATCACATGCGGTGCTGCCCGGTGCCGCTATCGGCTATCTGATCTCCGGGTTGTCACTGGTGGCGATGGGGATTGGCGGCCTGATCGCCGGTCTGGCGGTCGCGCTGCTGTCGGGCGCGGTGAGCCGCTTTACGCCGTTAAAGGAGGATGCCAGCTTTGCTGGGTTCTATCTGGGCTCGCTGGCGCTGGGAGTGACGCTGGTTTCGTTACGCGGTTCAAGCGTCGATCTGCTGCATGTCCTGTTTGGCTCGCTGCTGGCGGTGGATAACGCCGCGCTGTTGCTGGTGGGCGGGATTGCGGCTTTTACCCTGATCCTGCTGACGATCCTCTATCGTCCGCTGGTGATAGACGCCTTTGACAGTGATTTCCTGCGGGCGCAGGGCAGGTGGAGTGCGCCGCTGGTGCATGGCCTGTTCCTGATGCTGGTGGTGCTCAATCTGGTGGCGGGCTTTCAGGTGCTGGGCACGCTGATGTCGGTAGGGTTAATGATGTTACCGGCCGCCAGCGCCCGCTTCTGGAGCCGTCATCTGGCCGCGATGCTGGCTATCGCTATTTTTATGGCGGTGATCTCTGCGCTGGCCGGTCTGATGCTCTCCTGGCACTTTTCGCTGCCAGCCGGGCCTGCCGTGGTGCTGAGCGCCGCCATGCTGTTCTTTCTTTCCATTCTGACAGGGCCGTGCGGCGGTATTCTGCGCCGCCATTAAACGTAAGGGGATTCTATGAAAAAATTACCGGTTAGCCTGGCGCTCGCTGCGCTCTTTGCCACACCTTTCGCCATGGCAAAAACGGTGGATGTGGTGGCCAGCTTTACCGTGCTGGCGGACATTGTTAAACAGGTCGGCGGCGACCATGTGAAAGTGAAAAGCCTGGTGGGGCCGAATGGCGATCCCCATACCTTTGAACCGACGCCGCAGGATAGCCAGGCGCTGGCGAAGGCCGATCTGGTGTTTGTCAGCGGGCTGGGACTGGAGGGGTGGATGGATCGGCTGGTAAGCGCCTCGGGCTATCGGGGTCAGCCGGTGGTGGCGTCCACCGGGGTCACGACACGCAGTATGGAAGAGGAGGGGAAAACTGTCACCGATCCCCACGCCTGGAACAGCATGCAGAATGGCGTGATCTACGCCACCAACGTAATGAATGCGCTGGTCAGGGCTGACCCGGAAGACGCCCCGGCGATCCGTCAGCAGGGGGAGAATTATATTCAGCAGTTGCAGGCGCTGGATCGCTGGGCCAAAACCGCCTTTGACGGCGTGCCGGCAGAGCAGCGCAAAGTGCTGACCAGCCATGATGCGTTCGGCTACTTTGGTCAGCGCTATGGCGTCACCTTCCTGGCACCGGTCGGCTTCTCTACGGAAGCGGAAGCGAGCGCCAGTTACGTCGGTAGCCTGATTACACAGTTAAAACAGCAGCATATCAGCCGCTACTTTATTGAGAACCAGACCGACCCGCGGCTGGTGAAACAGATTGCCAGCGCGACCGGTGCGCAGCCAGGCGGTGAACTCTATCCCGAAGCGTTATCAACCGCTTCCGGCCCGGCAGCGACTTATCAGGCGGCGTTTAAACATAACGTGAATGCGATGCTGAAGAGCATGCGTTAAGCATAAAAAAGGCCGGGCAAGCCCGGCCAGCGATCACGACACACTACCTTTTCTTCTTTCTTCCCTGCACCGCTTTAAAGCGGGGATTCGACTTACAGATTACGTAAATCCGCCCTTTCCGACGTACTACCTTACAATCCCGATGACGATTTTTTGCTGAACGCAGCGAGCTTAATACCTGCATGATGGCTTCCCTTATTTATGACCCAGAAAGCGTCCGAAACGCTGATTAAAGCGCGCGGTGCTGCCCTCTTTAGCAAAATCTTTCTGTTTACCGGTGTAGAAGACGTGTGAAGCTGAAGAGACATCCAGCGTCACGTAAGGCAGTGTTTCCCCCTGAAACTCAACGGTGCGATCGGTTTTGATGGTCGAGCCGATTCTGAACCAGACATCCGCTGAGGTATCGTGAAAGACCACCGGGCGATAGTGAGGATGAATATTCGCTTTCATTAATGTCACCTATGTAATGTTATAATATAACATTATTATGCGCTGCACCGTGGCGGATTGCAACTACCGGGAAAGCAGGGAAGGGAGGAGAAAATCGCAGAGATAAAAAAGGCCGCTTGCGCGGCCTTTCAGGTTTCAGAGCTTAGTGAGTCTGGTCAGACTCAACCGGATGAGTGTTGCCCGGTTCCTCTTTGTTCTTCTTACCGAAGCGGCGGCGCACCACCACAAAGAACACCGGCACAAAGAAGATCGCAAAGATGGTGGCGGTAACCATACCCCCGACCACGCCAGTACCGATGGCGTTCTGCGAACCGGAACCGGCACCGGTACTGATCGCCAGCGGCAGCACCCCAAGGATGAACGCCAGTGAGGTCATCAGGATAGGACGCAGACGCATACGGCAGGCTTCCAGCGTCGCTTCAAACAGCCCTTTGCCCTCTTTCTCCATCAAATCTTTAGCAAATTCGACGATCAGAATGGCGTTCTTCGCCGAGAGGCCAATGGTGGTCAGTAACCCCACGACAAAGTAGACGTCGTTGCTCAGGCCACGCAGCGTGGTGAAGATCAGCGCACCAATGACCCCCAGCGGCACCACCAGCATCACCGAGAACGGAATCGACCAGCTCTCATACAGGGCGGCGAGACACAGGAAGACCACAATCAGCGAGATGGCGTAGAGCGCCGGAGCCTGGTTGCCTGACAGACGTTCCTGATAGGACATCCCGGTCCAGTCATAACCGATACCGGCTGGCAGTTTCGCCGCCAGCTGCTCCATCAGGTCCATCGCGGCACCCGAACTCTTACCTGGCGCAGCCTGTCCCAGAATTTCCATCGCCGGCAGACCGTTGTAACGCTCCAGACGCGGTGAACCATACTGCCACTTCGCCGATGAGAAGGCGGAGAAGGGGACCATCGTACCGCTGCTGTTGCGCACGTACCACTTACCAATATCGTCCGGCAGCATACGGGAATCCGCTTTACCCATAACGTAAACTTTCTTCACACGACCGCGGTCGATAAAGTCGTTGACGTAGGAGCCACCCCAGGACGCGGCCAGCGTGGTGTTAATATCGCTTAATGAGACGCCCAGCGCCTGCGCTTTCTCCTGGTCGATCATCAGCTTGTACTGCGGAGTATCTTCCAGACCGTTGGGGCGAACGCCAACCAGCGTATCGGGATGCTGGGCGATCATGCCAAACAGCTGATTACGCGCTTCAGTCAGCTTCTCATGACCCAGGTTGTTCTGATCGATCAGCTCAAAGTCGAAACCGGTGGCGTTACCCAGTTCGATAATCGCGGGCAGGTTGAATGGAATAACCATCGCATCTTTGATCGCGCCCAGCGCCTGCATGGCACGGCCAGCGATCGCCGGTACTTTCATGTCGCTGCTGGTACGCTCATCCCAGGGTTTGAGACTGACGAAGGCGATACCGGTGTTCTGTCCGCGACCGGCAAAGCCGAAGCCGTTAACGGTAAAGACAGATTTGACCGAGTCCTTTTCCTTTGTCAGGAAGTAGTCGGTCACCTGATCCAGCACTTTCTGGGTACGTTCCTGGGTTGCGCCGGCAGGCAGCTGCGCCTGAGCCAGCAGCAGACCCTGATCCTCTTCCGGTAAGAACGAGGTAGGCAGACGCATAAACAGAAACGCCATGCCGACCACGATCACCAGGTAGATCACCATATAGCGGCCGGTGCTGCGAATGATGTGGCCAACACTATCCACATAGTGGTTGGTGCTCTTCTCGAAGATACGGTTGAACCAGCCGAAGAAACCGGTGGTTTTGCCGTGATCGCCTTTCTTCACCGGCTTCAGCATGGTGGCGCAGAGCGCGGGCGTCAGGATAAACGCGGTCAGTACCGACAGCGCCATTGCCGAAACGATCGTGATGGAGAACTGACGATAAATTACGCCGGTGGAGCCACCAAAGAACGCCATCGGGATAAAGACCGCGGCCAGTACCAGCGCGATACCGACCAGTGCGCCCTGAATCTGCTCCATTGAACGTTTGGTCGCTTCTTTTGGCGGCAGTCCCTCTTCCACCATCACACGCTCAACGTTCTCCACCACCACGATGGCGTCATCCACCAGCAGGCCGATGGCCAGCACCATGGCGAACATCGTCAGGGTGTTTATCGAGTAACCAAAGGCGCTGATCACCGCGAAGGTACCCAGCAGCACCACCGGTACGGCGATGGTCGGGATCAGGGTGGCGCGGAAGTTCTGAAGGAACAGATACATCACCAGGAACACCAGCACGATCGCTTCGACCAGGGTTTTCACCACTTCGAAAATCGAGATCTTAACGAAAGGCGTGGTGTCATAGGGATAAACCACTTTCATGCCGGCAGGGAAGGTAGACTGCATTTTAGCCAGTTCTGCTTTCACCGCGTTGGCGGTATCCAGCGCATTCGCACCGGTGGCCAGCTTAATCCCGATACCGGAAGCGGGCTTGCCATTGTAGCGGGCAATGATGTCGTAGTTTTCCGCACCCAGCTCAATTCTGGCGACGTCACGCAGACGAACCTGCGAACCATCTTCATTAACTTTGAGCAGGATTTTGCCGAACTCTTCAGTCGAGGTCAGACGGGTCTGCGCAATGATCGAGGCGTTAAGCTGCTGTCCCGGCACCGGCGGAGTCCCGCCTAACTGACCGGCGGCCACCTGGGCGTTCTGGGTGTTCAGCGCGCTGATTACATCGACCGGGGTCAGGTTGTAGTTGTTCAGCTTATGCGGGTCCATCCAGATACGCATCGCGTACTGCGCACCAAACACCTGGGTATCACCGACGCCGGTGGTACGACTCAGCGGATCTTTGATTTTGGACGAGATGTAGTCAGAAATATCGTTCTGATCCATGCTGCCATCATCGCTGATAAAACCCGCCACCATCAGGAAGCTGCTGGAGGATTTCTTAACCTGAATACCCTGTTGCTGGACTTCCTGCGGCAGCAGCGGCGTGGCCAGTTGCAGTTTGTTCTGCACCTGAACCTGCGCAATATCGGGATCGGTGCCTGACTCAAAGGAGATGGTCAGGGTCAGTGAACCCGATGAGTCACTGCTCGAGGACATATACATCAGTCCGTCGATGCCGTTCATGTTCTGCTCAATGACCTGGGTCACCGAGTCCTGGAGGGTTTTTGCATCCGCACCTGGATAGGTGGCCTGAATCTCAATCGCCGGCGGCGCAACATTGGGATATTGCTCGATCGGAAGTTTGAGAATCGACAGCGCACCGACCAGCATCATAATGATGGCGAGCACCCACGCAAAGATGGGGCGATCGATAAAGAACTTAGCCATGAATCAACGGCTCCTGTTATGACGATGACTTGTCAGACTGCGGCTTTGAATCGGGTGCTGCTTTAGCATCGTCTGAGACTTCCTGTGGGGTGACCTGCGCGCCCGGCTTGGCACGTTGCAGACCGGTGCTGATGACACGTTCGCCCGCTTTCACACCGTCCGTCACTAACCACTTGTCGCCAATCGCCTGCGCAGCGTTCACGGTGCGTGCTTCCACTTTGTTATCTGCACCCACCACCATTACCGTGGCCTGGCCGGTCGCGGTACGGGTCACCGCCTGTTGCGGCACCAGCAGCGCATTGGGGTTGGTGCCTTCATCCAGACGTGCCCGCACAAACATACCTGGTAACAGGGTATGGTTCGGGTTAGGGATAATGGCACGCAGGGTGATCGAGCCAGTGGTCTCATCAACGGTGACGTCAGAGAACTCCAGGGTGCCAGGCTGCGCATAGCTGCTGCCATCCTGCATCAGCAGCGTCACTTTGGCTTTGCCATCGGTCTGCTTCAGCTTGCCGGACTCCAGCTCTGAACGTAAGCGCATAAAATCGTCGCTCGACTGGGTCACATCAACATACATCGGGTCAAGCTGCTGCACGGTCGCCAGCGCGGTGGTCTGACCGCTCTGAACCAGCGCCCCTTCGGTCACTGAAGATTTGCCGATACGACCGCTGATAGGTGAGGTGACTTTGGTGTAGGCGAGATTAATACGGGCAGACTCAACGTTGGCCCTGGCGACCTGGACCGCCGCGTCATTTTGCGCGGCGGTGGCGACGGCGGTGTCATAATCCTGCTGACTGATATATTTGGTACCAAGCAGAGGCTTGTAGCGCTTCACGGTCAGCTGAGCAATGCGGGCATTCGCCTGCGCCTGCACCAGATCGCCTTTGGCGCTGTCATAGGCGGCCTGATAGGTCGCAGGATCGATCTGATAAAGCGACTGGCCCGCCTGAATATCGCTGCCTTCGACAAAGTTGCGTTTCAGGATAATACCGGAAACCTGAGGACGCACTTCCGCCACGCGATAGGCAGAAGTACGGCCAGGCAATTCAGTGGAGATTTTCAGGGGTTCGGTTTTCAGGGTGACGACACCCACTTCTGGCGGTTGCTGGGCGGCCTGTTCGGATTTATTGTTGTCACATCCTGTTAACAAAAAGCTGCCTGATAGCATCAGGACGGCCGCCAGAGGCGATAATCCTCTGATTTTATTCATAAATAAACCTCTAGTGTCCGATATCAATTGGTCAATGGATCACAAACCGAAAAACCCATTGCTGTCTCTGGTCGCAGGTCATGCTATCGTACATACATTCACAAATGTATGTAAACTTACCTGACTGTAAAAAAAGCCCCCTATGGCACGAAAAACCAAAGCGCAAGCACTTGAAACACGGCATCAAATTCTTGATGCCGCTGTTACGCTGTTTTCACAGCAGGGCGTTTCTGCCACTTCTCTGGCGGATATTGCTACAGCGGCCAGCGTCACGCGAGGAGCCATCTACTGGCACTTTAAAAATAAAGCCGATTTATTACATGAAATCTGGCTTCGCTGTGATGCCGGGCTGGATGACGTGGAACTTGAGTATCAGGCAAAATACCCCGGCGATCCACTCTCTGTGTTGCGGGCGATGCTGGTCTATATCTTTGAAGCCACAGCAAAGGACCCACAGCGCCGCGCTCTGATGGAGATCATTTTCCATAAGTGCGAATTTGTTGGCGAAATGTCGGCGCTGAAGAATATTCAGCAGAGTTTACTGCTGGAGTGCTACGACAAGATAGAAGAGGTTCTGCGCCAGTGTATTGAAGCGGAACAACTTCCAGGCAGCCTGAGCACCCGTCAGGCCGCACTCATCCTGCGCGGTTACGTTAACGGCATGATGGAAAGCTGGCTGTTTGCGCCAGACAGTTTTGATTTAGCCGCTGACGCACCGACGCTGGTGAATGCCGTCATCGATATGCTGCGTCTCAGCCCGACGCTGGTCGCCCGCCATTAAGCCGGATGGCGATCGCGCTTGTTTTCAAAATCCCGCTGCACCATTGCCAGCGCGGAAAGCACCGTCTCCACCGGCAGTTCATGCTCTTCCAGTAACTGAATTAAATCCACCGCCAGCTTAACGTCGTCAGGGGCATTTTCCAGGGACATTGTTCCTCCTATATACGCAGTCTGGTCGCAACCAGCAGCATCAGTAGTGAACCCACCAGCGCCAGCGCCAGCGCACCCGGATGCAGCGTGGCCAGGCTCCCCAGCTCAAAATAGCTGGCGATATAGCCGCCAATCAGCGCGCCGATCATCGACAGGGTCAGGGTGGCGATAAACCCGCCAGGGCGTCCGGGTATCAGCAGACGCTTAAGCAAGCCCGACAGTAATCCGCATAGCAGCCAGGTTATTAAACCCATTGTTGTTCTCCGCGCAGAATCACTTCCCGTCCAGTATAGAAGCGCTTTTGTCACGCTGCGCTTTATTCGTCGTGCGGATGACCACGCAGCGACGTGGCCCACTCAACGGCGCGAATCGCTTGCCGACAGCGGGCCAGTCGCCCCTCTAACGTCTCCAGATCCTGCTTCAGCTGCTGCTGCATTGCCAGGGTTTCAGCGCTTGCCATGCGTAACTCGCGCTGATCGATCATCGCCAGCAGGCGACGTTCAAACTCGCGATACTCCTGATATTTGGTGGCCTGAGGCGGCGTCAGCGGCTGCTCGCGGCGGATGCGCAGCTGCTGTGTGCTGGCTTCGCGTTGCAGGGCGGCAATCTGGTCCACCAGATGTTCGGCCAGCCAGGCGCTGCGGGCCAGATCCTGCGAGCGGTCGCACAACCGGGCGAAATTCTGCTCCACCTCCAGCAGATAATCGGCGAGGCGCGTGCCTTTAGTGCGGAACAGCTGGCTGTCGAAACGCGGCAGACGGCAATAGCCGTCGGGGTGGCGGGCAATATCCTGACGCAACGCAGCCAGACAGTGTTGCAGGCGCTGTTGCACGGCGCTGAGGCTCATAAGGAGAGGCTCAACTGTGCTAACGTAAAGGGACGAGGAAAGAGCTGGGCGATATTCATGCAACGCATTCTGTTATTAACCCTTGGCTGGCTGGCGATTGTGCTGGGGACGCTGGGTATTGTATTACCTTTATTACCGACCACGCCATTCATGCTGCTGGCCGCCTGGTGTTTCGCCCGTTCATCGCCGCGTTTCCATCACTGGCTGCTGTGGAAATCGCCGTTTGGTCACTACCTGCGTCACTGGCAGCGTCATCGCGCCATGCCGCCGGGCGCGAAAGTGCGCGCGGTCTGCCTGATTGTGGCGACCTTCAGCCTCTCGCTGTTTCTGGTTCATCTGCTCTGGCTACGGATTATGCTGCTGATCCTGCTCGCCGCGCTACTGCTCTTTATGTGGCGCATTCCGGTGGTGGCAGAAACAGCGGATGCGCCGCCGCCGCCGCGATAAAGTTGCATTTAGCCGGTCATTTGCTTAGATTTGGGCCTCTTCGTGCGTGGCTTCCCTTTGTGAATCGACTTCCGCTGAGCCTTTTACCAGGTATTAGCGCTTTTGAAGCTGCGCAAAACAGAATTTTTTACCAGGCGTATTATTATGACCGACACTGCGCAGCAGCTTGAATTGATTAAAAACAGTATCAAAAGCATTCCCGATTATCCGAAGCCCGGCATCCTGTTCCGCGATGTCACCAGCCTGCTGGAAGATCCTCACGCCTATGCCGCGTCGATTGCGCTGCTGGTGGAGCGCTATCGTAATAAAGGCATCACCAAAGTGGTGGGCACTGAAGCGCGCGGCTTCCTGTTTGGCGCGCCCGTGGCGCTGGGCCTGGGCGTCGGTTTTGTGCCGGTGCGTAAGCCGGGTAAACTGCCGCGTGAAACCTACAGCGAAACCTATGAGCTGGAGTACGGCACCGATCAGCTGGAACTGCACAAAGATGCGATCCAGCCAGGCGATCTGGTGCTGGTGGTGGACGATCTGCTGGCAACCGGTGGCACCATTGAAGCCACGGTGAAGCTGATTCGCCGCGCGGGGGGTGAAGTCCGCGATGCCGCTTTCATTATTAATCTGTTCGATCTGACCGGCGAAACCCGTCTCAACGCCCTTGGGGTTGAGAGCTACAGCCTGGTCAATTTCCCCGGCCACTAAGCCACTTAATTCGGTCTTGCCGCGCGGCGAGACCGTCTCGCCTGCTGGTTCAAGATAACAAGTGCCAGGCAAAAGCGTAGCTGGTAGACTACTGCAATCTTATACAGGGGTTGCAGAGCGTCTGCGCTCACCTTTCCATCCAACTTCGTCGAATCCACATGAGCTATCAGGTACTTGCGCGAAAATGGCGTCCCCAGGCTTTTGCTGATGTTGTCGGTCAGGAACATGTTCTGACGGCGCTGGCGAACGGATTGTCTCTGGGACGTATCCATCATGCTTATCTCTTCTCCGGCACCCGCGGCGTAGGGAAAACCACCATTGCGCGTCTGCTGGCCAAAGGCCTTAACTGCGAGACCGGCATCACCGCCACGCCCTGTGGTCACTGTGATAACTGCCGTGAAATTGAGCAGGGCCGTTTTGTTGATCTGATTGAGATCGATGCCGCCTCGCGGACCAAAGTTGAAGACACCCGCGATCTGCTCGATAACGTGCAGTACGCACCGGCGCGCGGCCGCTTCAAAGTCTATCTGATTGATGAAGTGCACATGCTGTCGCGTCACAGCTTCAACGCGCTGTTAAAGACGCTGGAAGAGCCGCCTTCACACGTTAAATTCCTGCTGGCAACCACCGATCCGCAGAAGCTGCCGGTGACGATCCTCTCGCGCTGTCTGCAATTTCATCTTAAAGCGCTGGATGTCGATCAGATACGTCAGCAGCTTGCGCATGTGTTGCAGCAGGAACAGATTGAGAGTGAAACCCGGGCGCTGCAACTGCTGGCGCGTGCCGCCGACGGCAGTATGCGTGACGCGCTGAGCCTGACCGACCAGGCGATAGCCATGGGGCAGGGTGCCGTCACCAGCAGCACGGTCAGCACCATGCTCGGTACGCTGGATGATGAGCAGCCGCTGGGTCTGCTGGAAGCGCTGGTGGAGGGCGATGGCCAGCAGCTGATGAACCTGCTGAGTCAGGCCGCCTCACGCGGCGTCGAGTGGGAAGCGCTGCTGGTTGAAATGTTGCGGCTGCTGCATCAGATTGCGATGGTGCAGTTGCTGCCCACCTCTCTCAACGATGATGAGGAGAGTCACGCGCTGCGGCTGCGTGAACTGGCGCGCGTGGTGCCGCCCACCGATCTGCAACTCTACTATCAGACCCTGCTGATGGGGCGCAAAGATCTGCCGATTGCGCCCGATCGCCGGATGGGGGTCGAAATGACCCTGCTGCGCGCGCTGGCGTTTCATCCTAAAGCCGCGGTGGCTGAACCCGTTGCGCGTCCAGCTTTGACCCAGCAGATGTCGCCGGTCACGCCAGCTGAGACGGTGCCATCGGCCGCACCGCAGCCGGCAACCTCTTCTCCGTCCGCCGCGCAGCATCATCGTTCAGCGCCTGCCCGCGCGCAGACGCAGCAGCCGATGGCCGCTCAGGCCGCGGTGCCTGAGCAGACGCAGCAGCAGGTTGCCGCGCAGCCACAGATGGCGGCTCCCGACCCTGCGCCGCAGGCTCCGCCGCCCGTCGGGGCGGCTCCTGACAACGCCTTATCCAGTTCCACCAGTCAGCTCCTTCAGGCGCGCACCCAGTTGTTGCGTCAGGGAGCGAACAAACCAAAAAAGAGTGAGCCGGCGGCGCCAGGGGCGCGGCCGGCCAACTCCGCGCTGGAGCGGCTGGCCTCCGTCACCGAGCGCAGTCAGCAGCGTATCCGCGATCGTGAACCTGCCGCGCCGGTAAAAGAGGAGGCCTATCGCTGGAAAGCGGTGAATCAGCCGGTTGAGGTGGCCGAGCCGGTGGCGACACCAAAGGCCTTGCGTTCTGCGCTGGAGCATGAGAAAACCCCTGAGCTGGCGGCGCGTCTGGCCGAAGAGGCTCAGCAGCGCGATCCGTGGGCCGCCGAGATTGCCACGCTGCCGCTGCCGAAGCTGGTGCAGCAGCTGGCGTTAAACGCCTGGAAAGAGACCACGGAAAGCGGCGTCTGTCTGCATCTGCGCAGCAGCCAGCGTCACCTGAATTCCGCCTCGGCACAGCAGGTGTTAAGCGACGCGCTCAGTCAGGCGGCCGGGCAGAGAGTTGAACTCTCGGTAGTTGAAGACGATAATTCATCGGTGTTGACGCCACTGGAGTGGCGTCAGGCCATTTACGAAGAGAAGCTGGCGCAGGCGCGTCAGTCGATCACCAGTGATACCCACATCCAGACGCTACAGCGCTTTTTTGATGCCGATCTGGATGAAGAGAGTATCCGACCTGTTTGAACACGCTGCTGCTATCGTCACGATAGCGTTGTAGCCTCAGCTGAGAGAGAAAACTATGTTTGGTGGTAAAGGCGGATTGGGCAACCTGATGAAACAGGCCCAGCAGATGCAGGAAAAAATGGCCAAAGTTCAGGAAGAGATTGCCGCGATTGAAGTGACCGGTGAATCAGGCGCTGGCCTGGTGAAAGTCACCATTAATGGCGCACATAACTGCCGCCGCGTGGAAGTCGATCCCAGCCTGCTGGAAGATGACAAAGATATGCTGGAAGATCTGATCGCCGCGGCGTTCAACGATGCGGCGCGTCGCATTGATGAAACCCAGAAAGAGAAGATGGCGTCGGTCTCTTCCGGTATGCAGCTGCCACCAGGCTTTAAGATGCCGTTCTGATGCAGACCAGCCCACTGCTAGAATCATTGATGGAGTCGCTGCGCTGTCTGCCCGGCGTGGGGCCGAAGTCGGCGCAGCGCATGGCGTTTCAGCTATTGCAGCGCGATCGCAGCGGCGGTATGCGGCTGGCGCAGGCGCTGACGCGGGCGATGTCGGAGATTGGTCACTGTGCCGATTGCCGCACCTTCACCGAGCAGGAGATCTGTACTATCTGCGCCAATCCACGCCGTCAGCAGAATGGGCTGATCTGTGTGGTGGAGACCCCGGCGGATATTCATGCCATTGAGCAGACGGGCCAGTTTGGCGGTCGTTACTTCGTCCTGATGGGCCATCTCTCACCGCTTGACGGTATCGGCCCGGCGGATATTGGTCTGGATCGTCTGGAGCAGCGGCTGGCGAATGAGACGCTGCAAGAGGTGATCCTCGCCACCAATCCCACGGTGGAAGGTGAGGCGACCGCTAACTATATCGCCGAACTCTGTGGTCAGTATGGCGTCGACGCCAGTCGTATCGCCCACGGCGTACCGGTCGGGGGCGAGCTGGAGATGGTCGATGGCACCACGCTCTCCCACTCGCTGGCGGGCCGCCAGAAGTTTAAATTTTAATCACTTGCCGGTGTTGTGACAGACACCGGCTTGAAAATCTTCCCGTCATCCCCACATCAACCTCAACGTTTGTTCAACCTGTTTTGTTGAGGTAGCAATGACCATGAAAGGACAAGAGACCCGTGGCTTTCAGTCGGAAGTAAAACAACTTCTGCACCTGATGATCCATTCTCTCTATTCAAACAAAGAGATTTTCCTGCGTGAGCTGATTTCCAACGCCTCGGATGCGGCTGATAAACTGCGCTTCCGTGCCTTGTCAGATTCCAGCCTGTATGAAGGGGATGGCGAGCTGCGCGTCCGTCTCTCTGTTGACAAGGACAACCGTACCCTGACGCTGAGCGACAACGGTATCGGTATGCGTCGCGATGAGGTCATTGAAAACCTCGGGACTATCGCCAAATCGGGCACCAAATCTTTCCTGGAGTCGCTGGGTTCCGATCAGGCCAAAGACAGCCAGCTGATCGGTCAGTTCGGCGTCGGCTTCTACTCCGCCTTTATCGTGGCGGATAAAGTCACGGTCCGCACCCGTGCGGCCGGTGCTGCCGCGGATGAGGGTGTCTTCTGGGAGTCAGCGGGCGAGGGCGAATATACCCTGGCGGAGATTGAAAAGGCCGATCGCGGCACCGAGATCACTCTGCATCTGCGTGAAGGCGAAGATGAGTTCCTCGACGCCTGGCGCGTTCGCAACATCATCAGCAAATATTCTGACCATATCGCGCTGCCGGTTGAGATCGAAACCAAAGATGAAGAGGGTGAGGGCACGCACTGGGAGAAGATCAACAAAGCTCAGGCGCTCTGGACCCGCAACAAATCTGAGATCAGCGACGAAGAGTACAACGAATTCTACAAGCATATCGCCCATGATTTCAGCGATCCGGTCGCCTGGAGTCACAACCGGGTGGAAGGTAAGCAGGAGTACACCAGCCTGCTCTACATTCCGGCGCGCGCGCCTTTCGATATGTGGAACCGCGATCACAAGCATGGCCTGAAACTCTACGTGCAGCGCGTCTTTATCATGGATGACGCTGAGCAGTTCATGCCGAACTATCTGCGCTTTGTGCGCGGTCTGATCGACTCCAACGATCTGCCGCTCAACGTCTCCCGTGAGATTTTGCAGGATAGCCGCGTCACCCAGACCCTGCGTGGTGCGCTGACCAAACGTACCCTGCAAATGCTGGAAAAACTGGCGAAAGATGACAGCGAAAAATACCAGACCTTCTGGAAAGAGTTCGGCCTGGTGCTGAAAGAGGGTCCGGCGGAAGATCACGCCAATCAGGAAGCGATCGCTAAGCTGCTGCGCTTCGCCACCACCCAGAGCGAGGGCGCGGCGCAGACCATTTCGCTGGAAGATTACGTCAGCCGCATGGTGGAAGGTCAGGAGAAGATTTACTACATCACCGCCGACAGCTATGCCGCTGCCAAGAGCAGCCCGCACCTGGAGCTGTTCCGCAAAAAAGGTATCGAGGTACTGCTGCTCTCCGATCGCATTGACGAATGGATGATGAGCTACCTGACCGAGTTTGATGGTAAAGCGTTCCAGTCGGTGAGCAAAGCGGATGAGTCGCTGAGCAAACTGGCGGATGAAGAGACGGAAGAGCAGAAAGAAGCGGAAAAAGCGCTGGAGCCGTTTGTTGAGCGGGTGAAAAATCTGCTGGGCGAGCGGGTGAAAGAGGTGCGTCTGACCCATCGTCTGACCGATACCCCGGCAATTGTCACCACCGACGCCAACGAGATGACCACCCAGATGGCGAAGCTGTTTGCGGCGGCCGGACAGGAAGTGCCGGAAGTGAAGTACCTGTTTGAAATCAACCCGGATCATCCGCTGGTGAAGCGCGTGGCGGATACCCAGGATGAGTCACGCTTTGGCGAGTGGATCGAACTGCTGCTCGATCAGGCGCTGCTGGCCGAGCGCGGCACGCTGGACGATCCTAACCAGTTTATCCGTCGCATGAATCAGCTGCTGACCGCATAACAGCAACTGGCCGGTGATTTCACCGGCCTGAGGTAGTGGGTATAGCGCGGGCCATGGGTGTCCCGCCACAGGCTGCCAGCGCGTGGCGTTTGAAAATAGTCTGAAGCCGGTGAATCTCACCGGCTTTTTTTATGGCTGCGTGGCGTCACGCAGCCAGTCGCGGAACAGGCTGATCTCCGCATCGTGACGTCGCGCCTGTTTGGTCATCATCCAGGTGGCCCGCTCAACGCGCACAAATCCCAGCGGTGCCAGCAGGGTGCCATCCTCCAGCTCCTTGCGCACCAGCAGACGCGGTGCCATCAGCACGCCAAGACCGTTGCGCGCCGCCTGAATGGCCAGCGTCAGGCTGTCAAAATGTTTACCGCTGGCAAATCTGCCGCTGACGCCCGCTTTCGCCGCCCACTCTGTCCAGGCGTGCAGCCGGGTGTCGGCATGCAGCAGGGGCATCGTCGCCAGATCCGCGCCGCAGCGCAGTTGCGCGGCAAACTGCGGCGCGCAGAGCGGCCCGATCTCATCTTCACTGACCAGGGTGGCATCGATGTCGGCGTCCGGTGGCGCGTCATGACTGAGGATCAGCACATCCACATGCTCGCTGCGCAGTTGCGACAGGTCGGCCAGCGGCTGAAAGCGCACCTCTATTTCAGGGTGACGTTGATAAAAGCTGGCGATACGCGGGATCAGCCACTGCGACAAAAAGCTGGGAGCGCAGGAGATGCGGATGTGCTGGCGCAGACCGGTGCGGATGCTTTCACAGCTGCTGATCAGCTCACTGAAAGCCTGCTGACAGCTCAGCAACAGCCGCTCACCGTGGGAGGTGAGCTTAACCCGGCCGTTGCCGCGGACAAACAGCGGTTTGCCCATCCAGCTTTCCAGCTGGCGAATCTGGTGGCTAATCGCGCTGTGGGTGACGTGCAGATGCTCAGCCGCCACGCTAAAGCTGCTGTGTAAGGCCGCCTGGTGAAAATAGTGCAGCGCCCTCAGCGGTGGCAGTCCGTTCATCCTCATCTCCTGTGCAAAAATCTAACAGGGATTGTCAGTTTATATCATTTTAAAGTCCAGCCGCATTAACCTACTCTGTTGGGCAAATTCTGGCGGGTTGACTCAGCTTTATATCTGTGTTTTTCCCGGATATTCCGCCTCGTTTAGCCTGTACCCATCCCCGCAGTTCCACGAAACGAGACGACCATGGCTCACGCCCCTTTATCCTCTGAAACCACCGCAGAGGCGCGCGATCGGTTACGCCTGGCGCTTTCCCGCTTTTATAAGCTGGAGCAGTTCGATCTCTTCTTCACGCCCTCGCTCCATGTGGCGCAGGTGCTCCTGTCGCAGCTGTTTCTGCGTCAGGAGCAGGCGCGTAATCAGACCCGCTACGCCGCGTACTACCCCGTGACCGAACTCAATATCCTGCCCGCCATCCCGCTGGTGGCGGGCAATATCCGGCTGGTGCCGCATGTTGAGCTACCCCAGGGGCGGATCAGGCCGCTGCGCGACTGCCAGAACCAGGGCGTGACGGAAGCGAGTGAGAGCTTCGCCAGCGTGCTGCATCAGAGACTGATCGACGAAGCGCATCTGTTTGTCACCCGGCTGGATCGCCACGCGGAGATCTGTGGCGATCTGGTGCTGGTGGCGCTGCGCACCCACGATTTCAGTACCCTGGTGCGCAGTGAGCTGCGCCTGTTTGAGCAGGGGCTGAGCCTGGCGGCCACCGGCGAGGCGCTGCGTCGCTTCGACGATCCTGAATGGCGACCTTACAACGCCGCCACCGTCGATGCGCTTTCGCTGACGGCACCGCTGCCGCTCGACTCCTGTCATCAGCCAGGCTTGCCGTTTGCCAGCTTCAGCGTACCGGCTTCGGTTATCTCAACGTTGACCGATGCGGAAGATGTGGTGAAATGGCCACAGCAGGCGCGGCTGCAACTGAATGCCAACGTACGCGGCAGCGGGAGAAAAAGCGTGAACATGACCCATCACCTCTGCCGGCGCTTGCAGTCGCTGCTGAGCAGTGGCGTGAAATCTGAAAAAGCGCCTGGCAGCGCAGCCGGATCGGGCTTCGGGCCGGAAAGCGAGCCAAAGTAGCCCGGCGCGATCCGTGCGCTGCCTTGTGATGAGCGGGTCATAATGGTATGTTCTTCGGCTTCTAAGATAGATCAATGCGATTCGCAAGGGGATTTACGCAATGCGTATTATTCTGCTCGGGGCTCCGGGCGCAGGTAAAGGGACTCAGGCCCAATTCATCATGGAGAAATACGGCATTCCGCAGATCTCCACCGGCGATATGCTGCGTGCAGCGGTTAAAGCAGGCAGCGAGTTAGGCAACCAGGCGAAAGCCATTATGGATGCTGGCAAACTGGTAACCGATGAGCTGGTGATTGCGCTGGTTAAAGAGCGTATCACTCAGGAAGACTGCAAAAACGGTTTCCTGCTGGACGGTTTCCCGCGCACCATTCCTCAGGCGGATGCAATGAAAGAGGCCGGGATCACCGTGGATCACGTGCTGGAGTTCGCCGTACCGGACGAACTGATCGTGGAGCGCATCGTGGGCCGTCGCGTGCACGCGCCATCTGGCCGCGTCTATCACGTCACCTTTAATCCACCGAAAGTGGAAGGTCAGGATGATGTGACCGGCGAGCCGCTGACCACCCGTAAAGACGATCAGGAAGAGACCGTGCGTAAGCGTCTGGTGGAGTATCATCAGATGACCGCGCCGTTGATCGCCTACTACAGCAAAGAAGCGGAAGCGGGTAACACCGCCTATCACAAAATCGACGGTACCCGTAAGGTGACCGAAGTGAGTGCCGAGCTGGCTAAGATCCTTGGCTAATCTCATCGGGGCCAGTGTGACTGGCCCCTTTTGCAGTAATTGCTTTTACCTCCCACTAATTCCGCTACAATTTCCCTGTTTTCACGCATCCCCGTTGTCATCAAGGAACTCCAATGAGGCAAGATAAGCCCGGCGTGTTACTGGTGAATTTAGGTACGCCAGACGCCCCAACCACACCTGCTGTTAAACGCTATCTGAAACAGTTTTTAAGCGATCCGCGCGTGGTCGATGCGCCACGCTGGCTCTGGTGGCCGGTTCTCAATGCCGTCATTCTGCCGTTTCGTTCACCGCGCGTGTCGAAACTCTACGCCTCGGTCTGGATGGAAGGCGGCTCACCGCTGCTGGTTTACAGCCAGCGTCAGCGTGACGCCCTGGCCGCGCGGCTCGATATGCCGGTAGAGCTGGGCATGAGCTACGGTAATCCCAGCCTGAAAAGCGCGGTGGATAAGCTGATGGCGCAGGGCGTCACCCGCCTGATTGTGCTGCCACTCTATCCGCAATTCTCCTGCTCCACCGTGGCGGCGGTGTGGGATGGCCTGACCAGCGTATTTAAAGAATACCGTTCGTTGCCGGAGGTGCAGTTTATTCGCGACTACGCCGAACATCCGGCCTATATCGCCGCGCTGAAGGCGACAGTGGAGCGCTCGTTTGAGCGACACGGTCAGCCCGACCTGCTGGTGTTGTCGTTCCACGGCATACCGCAGCGTTTTGCCAATGAAGGCGATGACTACCCGCAGCGCTGTGCCGATACCACAGCGGCGCTGGTTAAAGCGCTGGGCCTGCGTGACGATCAGTACATGATGACCTTCCAGTCGCGTTTTGGCCGTGAGCCCTGGCTGATGCCCTACACCGACAAAACCATGGAAAGCCTGCCCGCCAAAGGCATTAAACATGTTCAGGTGATGAGTCCTGGCTTCTCCTCAGACTGTCTGGAGACGCTGGAGGAGATCAGCGGTGAGAACTGCGAAATCTTTATGCATGCCGGTGGAGAGAAGTTTGAATATATCCCCGCGCTGAACGCCGATGAGGCGCACATCGAAATGATGGTGCAGCTGGTCACCGCACGCCGTTAAGGTGCAGGCGGAGAGTGTGATATGATTCTCCGCCTGTTTTTCCAGACGGCACCTTCCGATGAAATTTCCCGGCAAACGCAAATCCAAACACTACTTTCCCGTCAGCGCGCGCGATCCCCTGTTACAGCCTGCTCAGAACGATGTTGATGCCGGCAGCTGGGTGGTCGGTATCGATCAAACCCTGGTCGATATTGAAGCGAAGGTGGACGACGCCTTCCTGGTGCGTTACGGCCTGAGCGCCGGACACTCGCTGGTGATTGACGATGCCGTCGCAGAGGCGCTCTACAACGAACTGATGCGCGACGCGCTGATCACCCACCAGTTTGCCGGTGGCACCATCGGTAATACCCTGCATAACTTCTCGGTGCTGGCTGACGATCGCTCGGTGCTGCTGGGGGTGATGTGCAACAACATCCAGATTGGCGGCTACGCCTATCGCTACCTCTGTAATACCTCCAGCCGGGTCGATCTCAACTATTTGCAGGGCGTTGATGGCGCGATTGGCCGCTGCTTTACGCTGATTGGCGAGCATGGTGAGCGGACCTTTGCCATCAGCCCCGGCCAGATGAACCAGCTGCACCCGTACAACGTGCCGGAAGCGGTGATTGCCGGCGCCTCTGCGCTGGTGCTGACCTCTTATCTGGTGCGCTGCGCCGCGGGCGAGCCGATGCCGCAGGCGACATTACGCGCCATTGAGTATGCCAAACGCCACAATGTGCCGGTGGTGCTGACGCTGGGCACCAAACATGTGATTGGTGACAACCCGCAGTTCTGGCGGGACTTCCTGCGCGAGCATGTGACCATCGTGGCGATGAATGAAGAGGAGGCGCTGGCGCTGACCGGCGAAGCCGATCCGCTGCTCGCGGCGGATATGGCGCTGGAGTGGGTCGATCTGGTGCTCTGTACCGCCGGCCCGATTGGGCTTTATATGGCGGGCTACACCGAAGAAGAGTTCAAACGTAAAACCAATCATCCGCTGCTGCCTGGCGCGATTGCCGAGTTCAACCAGTATGAGTTCAGCCGCGTGATGCGCCAGCAGGATTGCCAGCAGCCGCTGCGCATCTTCTCGCACATCGCGCCTTATATGGGCGGCCCGGAAAAGATCATGAACACCAACGGTGCCGGAGATGGCGCGCTGGCGGCGTTACTGCATGACATCACCGCCAATAACTATCACCGCCTGAACGTGCCGAACTCCAGCAAACATGCGCGGCCATATCTGACCTACTCGTCGCTGGCGCAGGTGTGTAAATATGCCAACCGCGTCAGTTATCAGGTGCTGAATCAGCATTCGCCACGCCTGACCCGCGGCCTGCCGGAGCGGGAAGACAGTCTGGAAGAGTCTTACTGGGATCGGTAACGCTGGCGGCCAGCGGGCGTAAAAAAGGCCCTTCTGAACAGCAGGGCCTGAGGGGGCGGGCAAACGCTGGCCGACCTTTCTCAACAGGGATCAGCGCACCACGTCGCAGGCCTGGAGATCTTCACCCTGAGTCATCTCATCCTGAAGAATGTTCAGCATGCTGCTGGCTATCTCCCGTTCCCCCATCACCACGCGGGTTGCGCCACGCTCCATGATGTACTCCACTTCGTCGTCGTAGTGGGCGCGGGCGATAATCTCAATGTCCGGGTGTCTTTCACGCGCCGCGGTCACCACTTCGCCCGCCTCATAACCGTTCGGGATGGTCAGCAGCAGCCAGCGGGCACAGTCGAGCCGCGCCAGCTCCATGGTGTCGGTGCGGGCGGCGTTACCCAGCACTGCCTTGATGCCCCGTTCACGCAGCGCTTCGACCCGCGTGCGGGAGTTCTCTACCACCACCAGCGGCACATTGGCCTCAATCAGCTTCTGACCAATCAGACTGCCGACCCGGCCATAACCGACTATCACCGCGTGATTGCAGAACTCCACCGGGATCTGTTTCTCTTCCTCCATCGCCTCTTCCAGCGTTTGCTCCTCCATGGTTTCGGTTTTCGCCAGGAAGCGCTCCAGCAGGGTAAAGAGTATCGGGTTAAGCATGATCGACAGAATAGCCGCCGCCAGCACCAGGTTGCGCCCCTCGTCGCTCAGCAGTCCCAGCGAGATGCCGAGACCCGCCAGGATAAAGGCGAACTCACCAATCTGCGCCAGACTCACCGAGATAGTCAGCGCGGTGCGACGGGAATGGCCGAGCAGCGTCACCAGCAGCCAGGCGGCGACCGACTTGCCCACCACGATAATCACCAGCGCACCCACGACCGCCAGCGGCTGAGTCACCAGAATCGACGGATCAAACAGCATCCCGACCGAGACGAAGAACAGCACGGCAAAAGCGTCACGCAGCGGCAGGGTATCGCGCGCGGCGCGCTGGCTCAGCTCCGACTCGTTCAGCACCATACCGGCGAAGAACGCGCCCAGCGCAAACGACACGTCAAAGAACTCCACCGCGCCAAAGGCGATGCCCAGCGCCAGCGCTAACACCGCCAGGGTGAACAGCTCACGTGAGCCGGTGGCGGCGCTGCGGGCGAGGATCCAGGGAACGGCGCGGCGTCCCACCACCATCATCAGCACCATAAAGGCGGCGACTTTACCGATGGTCCACAACAGATCCCACGCCAGCATTCCGGCGCTGGCCTGGCCCTGTTCCATCATACCGGCGATGGCGGGCAGCAGCACCAGCGTCAGCACCATCACCAGGTCTTCAACGATCAGCCAGCCGATCGCTATCTGACCCCGCTGGCTATCGATCAGCTGCCGCTCCTCCAGGGCGCGCAGTAACACCACGGTACTGGCGGTGGAGAGGCAGAGGCCAAACACCAGACCGGTCATCCACGACCATCCCAGCGTCCATGAGAGTCCCATTCCCAGCAGCGTCGCCACAGCGATCTGTGCGATAGCGCCGGGAATGGCGATCGACTTTACCGACATGAGATCTTTCAGCGAGAAGTGCAGGCCGACACCAAACATCAGCAGGATCACGCCGAGTTCCGCCAGCTCCGGGGCCAGGTTGGTATCGGCGACAAAGCCGGGCGTGTAGGGGCCGGCCAGCACCCCCGCCAGCAGATAACCCACCAGCGGAGAGATACGCAGACGGTTTGCCAGCATCCCAAGGAGAAAGGCCAGAACCAGTGCTCCGACAATGGTAGTGATCAACGGGGTGGTGTGATGCATGCCTGTCTCCTTGTGTGCAAATGTATCTGCCTGTAACAAGGCAGTTTAATGCATAATCGATTCTTTCGCTGAGTAATTTGTGGGAATAGCTTAAAAAAAGTGAAAAAAATCAGGAAAACGCAACCGGAAGGCCATTTTTGTTCATTATCCACAACGGTGGTCGATCTGGGGCTTTTCGCCGCGCCAGTTAAAGCAGGAATAACCGTGATAAAACAGCCGGTCACCGCGCCAAACCGCGCCAAATTCGCGTACCGGCAGAGCAAAGTGTCTCAGTGGCTGATTTAAGCAGGTGAGCGGCGGCATAACGCGCGTTTATCGGCGCGCCACGCCACTCTGCCAGGCACAGAATCCTTTTCTTCCCGCTTCTCTCTGGCGAGGCCTGCCATCAGAGCAACGCTCCCTGTTCAGAGTACAACGCTGGCCGGGAGGAGAAAGCGTCAGGCGGTGGCCGCGGTTTATGCGCCATCGCAGCGTATTGGCCTTGAGTTCGGCGAGGGAATGTGCGAAACAGTGGGGCAAACCGGCAGAGAAATCGGGCCAGAGGCCACTTAAGGAGAATCACGGTGTTGTTAACAAAATGGACAGGATCGGGCATCGCGCTACTGGTGGCGCTGTTACCCCTGTTTTCCCCGGCCGCAGAGCCTGATCACAGCTACCGCTTCAGCCTGCTGCATACCAATGATGAGCATGGTCACTTCTGGTTCAATGAGCAGGGAGAATATGGCCTGGCGGCGCAGAAAACCCTGATGGATACGCTGCGCTATGATGTGCAGGCCAGAGGTGGCGGCGCACTGATCCTCTCTGCCGGTGATGTAAACACCGGCGTGCCGGAGTCCGATGTGCTGGATGCCGAGCCCGATTTCCGTGCCATGAACCTGATTGGCTACGATGCGATGGCGCTGGGCAATCATGAATTCGACAAGCCGATCGCGGTGCTGCGTAAGCAGGAGAAGTGGGCGCGTTTTCCGCTGCTGGCCGCCAACGTCTATCAGAAGAGCAGCGGCAAACGTCTGTTTAAGCCCTGGGCCGTCTTTAACCGGCTGGGGCTGAAAATTGCGGTGGTGGGGCTGATCACGCCCGATACCGCGCGGCTGGCCAATCCGGCCGGGCTGACCGACACCGAATTCCGCGACCCGGTCGCGGAAGCGGTCAGGGCGGTGGCCGAACTGCGCGCCACCGAGAAGCCGGACGTGATCGTCGCGCTGACCCACCTCGGTCATTATGACGACGGTCAGCATGGCAGTAACGGCATTGATGACGTCACGCTGGCGCGCAGCCTGCCGAAGGGCACCGTCGATCTGATTGTCGGCGGCCACTCGCATGATGCGGTCTGCATGGAAAAAGAGAACGTCAGCGTCAAAAACTATCAGCCCGGCCAGCCGTGTCAGCCCGACAGGCAGAACGGCATCTGGATTATGCAGGCGGACAAGTGGGGCAAATATGTCGGGCGCGGGGATTTCACCTTCCGCAATGGTCAGGTGACGCTGGAGGCGTACCAGCTGGTGCCGGTTAACCTTAAACATCGGGTGAAAAATGCGGATGGCAGCGAAATGTGGCTGACCTGGCAGGAGGAGATCCCGAAAAACAGCGCCATGATGAAGCTGCTGATGCCGTTCCAGAAACGGGCTGAGGCGACGCTAAACGTCAATGTCGGCAGCGCCGACGGCGACTTCAGGGGTGAAAAGGAGCAGGTTCGCTTTGAGCAGACGAATCTTGCTCAGCTGATTTTACGCGCCCAGATGGCGCACACAAAAGCCGATTTTGCCGTGATGAGCGGCGGCGGAATTCGCACGTCGCTTAAGGCCGGAAAGCTGAGCTGGCGTGACCTGCTTCAGGTGCAGCCATTTGGCAATCAGGTGGTGTCGGTCAGCCTGACCGGGGCGGAGATTAAACAGTATCTGGCGGTGGTCGCCAACATCCAGCCGGACTCCGGCGGCTATGCGCAGTTTGCCGGTATCAGCCTGACAGCCGACGGTAAAAGCATCAGCGACATCAGCATCAACGGTAAACCGCTTGAGGATACCCAGCACTATCGCATGGCGACCAACAGCTTCAACGCGGCTGGCGGCGACGGCTATCCGCAGCTGGACAATCATGCGGGCTACGTTAACAGCGGCGCGGTGGATGCAGCGGTGTTGCGCGACTGGATCAAGGCGCATTCACCGCTGAAAGTCAGCGACTATCAGCCGAAAGGGCAGATCGTGCATCTGACCGCAGAGCAGATCAAAGCGCGTGATGAGGCGGCGGAGAAAGCGCGGAAGCGTAACTATCCCAGAATGATTCTGGCGTGGCTCTGGCCGTGGGGGAACGATACCGCCCAGGCGCATTGAACGCAGCGGGAGGCGTAGCGCCTCCCCGCTTTAATCAGGCCTGGCAGGTGTGGCGTCTGATCCAGCGTTCACGCAGTTTGTCCCATACCCAGTTGTAGGCCATGGTGTAGGGCAGGAAGAACAGGAAAAAGGCCACTTCCACCAGCAACGCCTGCCACAGCGAAATATCCAGCATCCAGGCGGCAATCGGCAAGCCGATTAAAATAAAGCCGCCTTCAAAGCCGAGCGCGTGCAGGACGCGCACTCCCGGTCCGCGTCGCTGACCCGGAGCATACAGGCGATCAAATCCACTGTTGTAGATCATGTTCCACAGCATCGCGACGGTCGAGAGCATAATCGCCAGCGATCCCATCTGAAACAGCGGCTTATTCATGGCCCATGCGGCCAGCGGCGAAACGGTCAGAATCGCCAGCGTTTCAAAACAGACCGCGTGAAGAATACGTTCTTTAAGTGAGCGGGTACGCATTGTTAATACTCCTTCAGTAATGCGGCGCATCTTCTCACGTCAGAATGGTAAGATAAAATGAATACCTATCGAAAAAAGCGATGGATCAGATGCGATATTCACCGGAATCTCTTGAGGCTTTTATTCAGACCGTCGCCAGCGGCTCCTTTTCCGCCGCCGCGCGTGCGCTGGGCAAAAGTCAGTCCACCATCAGTGCGGCGATCGCCAGTTTAGAGGACGATCTCGGCTTTATGCTGTTTGATCGTGGCGGCCGTCAGCCGATCCTCACCGAGCAGGGGCGACGGGTGCTGCCGCAGGTTCAGCAGATCCTCGCCGCCAGCGAACGGCTCGATGCGCTGGCGATACGGCTGTCACAGGGGGTAGAGCCGCGGCTCAGCTTTGCCGTTTCTGATTTCTGGCAGACCGACCATCACGAACACCTGCTTAAGCAGTTTGATGCGCGCTACCCGGAGATCGAACTGGAGTGCATGATCGCCGAAGATGGCGATGTGCTCGACCTGTTGCAGGCCGGACGGGTGCATCTCGGCGTGGTGCGGGCCCAGCCTCATCTGCCGGTCGATATTGCCGTGGCGCGCTTGCAGGTTGAAGCGCAGATGGCGGTCTATCTGCATCGCGATCATCCGCTCGCACAGCTGAGCAACCCCAGTGAAGGTCAGCTGGAGGCGGTGCGCCAGCTGCGTCTTAACACCTGGGTGGAGCCGCGCGAGCCAACTGCGATGGGGCGCGTCTGGTCCGCGCCGACCTATCTGCTGCTGCTGGAAATGGCCGAACAGGGCTTTGGCTGGACAATTCTGCCACGCTGGCTGGTAAGGCAGTTTGGTCACAATGTGCTGAAGGAGCTGCCGCTGCCGGGCTGGCCGCAGCATATCGCCGTCGAGGTGGTCTGGTCGCGCCGCACCCCGCCTGGTCCGGCGGGGCGCTGGATGATCGATCAGCTTTGCGCCCAGCCGCGGGTTTAATCGTGGCGGGCAATATCGGCAAACGGGGCGTCCAGCAGCTGTGAAAGATCCTGAGGAGCCAGTTCAATATCCAGTCCACGCTTGCCGCCGGAGATGAACATCGATGCAAAGGCGGTGGCTGAGCTGTCGATGACGGTGGGCAGCCGTTTTTTCTGCCCCAGCGGACTGATACCGCCCACCAGATAACCGGTGACCCGCTGCGCCAGCAGCGGATCGGCCATATCCGCTTTCTTCGCGCCCAGCGCTTTCGCCACCTTTTTCAGATCAAGCTGAGTCGGGACCGGCGTAATCGCCACCGCCAGCTGTTTCGCCTCGCCATTCAGTGCCACCAGCAGGGTTTTATAGACCTGACGCGCATCCAGATTAAGTTTTCGCACCGCTTCGTCGCCAAAATGGGTCTCGTTGCTGTCATGCTCATAAGGATGCAGGGTAAAGCTGACTTTCTGTTTTTCCAGCAGTTTTACGGCAGGCGTCATACAGGTTCCTTACTAAGAAAAATCTTATTATGCTGAATGAGTGAAAAAGGTGGCGAAATTTTGCGCTTTGCGCGAGAATTGGCCGCGCGCCAGCAATCTGATTGCTGAGCGATAACCAAAATCATAAACAAATTCCTCTTTGCAGAGCCGATAATCTTATCGGCTCTCTTTTTTTTCGGGCTTCTTCAGCATGTCGGGCAGGTTGTCTTCGCCGTAGAGATGCAGTGCGCCCACCGCCACCACATAGTTGCCTGCGGCTAACCGCTGCAATCTGTCATGCCACTGCGCATTACGCTGACCGATCAACGTATCATTCAGCGCCTGGCTGAAGGTGGCGGGCAGGGTGATCTCCGGCTGGCGCGGCGGCGTCTCCAGCCACCAGCTCACCATCAGCTGTAACAGCCGCGCATTGGTATGCCAGTGCAGCAGCGTATCCTGTAACAGCGCCATGCCATCGTCCGGCAGGCTGGTGAGCAGGGCGATCTGCGCCTCTGCGCCCTCCAGCTCAATGACCGGCTTGCCGAGGTTTTTCGCGGCCTGCAACAGCTGATAGTCAATGCCATAGTCCGGGCGTAACCCCAGCCTTTGCGCCTGCTGCGCCTGCAACATCAGCGCCACCTGCCAGGCGGGCAGCGTATCAAACAGGCTCAGGGCCAGGCTCATCTCCTGACACAGCGCGGTGAGCTTTTGCATCGCGCTGCTGTCGAGCCGGGTGGCGAGCGCCGGGCGGTCGCCATAGTGATCAAACGGCGAACCGCCCTGGGTAATATCCGCTTCGACAATCAGCGCATCCGCCTGCTGCAACTGGCGCAGCAGGCGGGCGGGCAGCGGCTGCATGTCGCGGGTGCCCATATGGATGCTGCCCACCAGATGCAGTTGCCGATCGCCGAGCCAGACATCAGTGGCGGGCCAGCGATAGCTGGCGGGAAAAAGCTGGCTGATCAAGCCGCGCAGTGAGCGCCAAACGTTGCCTCTCATTCCCGGTCCTTTGCAATTTAAAACCCCATGCTAGCGACTTCAGCGGCTGAAAAACAGCGCTGACCGGGCTATTGCTGGCGCGGTGGCCGATAACGCAGCAGACGATTCGCATTGCTGACCACGGTAATCGATGACAGCGCCATCGCCGCTCCCGCCACAATCGGGCTGAGCAGGGTGCCGGTCAGGGGATAGAGCGCGCCCGCCGCCACCGGAATGCCGATGCTGTTGTAAATAAACGCCCCAAACAGGTTCTGCCGGATATTGCGCAGCGTGGCGGAAGAGAGCGCTAACGCATCCGCCACGCTGTTTAGGTCGGCGCGCATCAGGGTAATGCCTGCGGTTTCCACCGCCACATCACTGCCGCCACCCATGGCAATGCCGACATCGGCCTGCGCCAGCGCCGGAGCGTCGTTAATGCCGTCGCCGACCATCGCCACGCGACGGCCCTGCTGCTGTAAACGCGCCACCGCATCCGCTTTGCCTTCCGGCAACACGCCAGCGATCACCTCATCAATCCCGACCTCGGCGGCAATAGCGCGCGCGGTATTCTCATGGTCGCCAGTCAGCATAATCAGACGATAGCCACGCTGATGCAGCCGCTTCAGGGCGGCGCCGCTCTCCGGTCGCAGTTGATCCCGCAGGGCGATCAGCCCGGTCAGCTGGCCCTGCTCAGCCAGCAGGACCGGCGTGGCACCCTGCTGCGTCAGGCGCGCCATATCCGCCGCCGCTGCCTGATAATCGACGCCGTTCTCTTCTAACAGCGCGGCATTTCCCAGCAGTAACGTCCTGCCATCCAGTATGCCGCTGACCCCTTTGCCGCGTATTGTACGAAATTGCGCCAGCGAGGGCGGCTGGGTTATTTCCGCTGCGGCGACAATCGCTTTAGCCAGCGGATGGCCGGAGGTAAACTCCAGCGCGGCGGCGGTATATAACACCGATTCACGGCTGGCATTGCCCCAGGCCAGAACGTCGCTGACCTGCGGCGTCCCCGCCGTCAGGGTGCCGGTTTTATCAAACACCAGGGTATCGATCTCACTGGCGCGCTGCAAAGCATCGGCGTCGCGCACCAGCACGCCCAGTTCGGCGGCGCGGCCAACGCCGGCAATAATCGACATCGGCGTCGCCAGGCCCAGCGCGCAGGGACAGGCGATAATCAGCACGGTAGTGGCGATTACCAGCATGTAGGCGATTTGCGGCTGGGGTCCGAACAGATACCAGAGTGCGCCGCTCAGTAGCGCAATGGCGACCACCACCGGGACAAAGACCGAGGAGATGCGATCGGCCAGCCGGCCGACATCCGGTTTACTGCTCTGTGCCTGACGCACTAGCCGGATAATGCGCGACAGGGTCGTGTGGCTGCCGGTTGCCCTGGCAATAAAGGTGACCGATCCATCCTGCACCAGGGTGCCGGCAAAGATGGCCGCACCCGCATTTTTGCTTTGCGGCACCGCTTCGCCGGTCAGCATCGCTTCATCGAACCAGGCTTCGCCCGACGCGATCTCGCCATCAACCGGAACCCGGTCGCCCGTCACCAGCCGCAGCGTCATGCCGGGCTGCACGGCGCTGAGTGGGATCAGCGTATCGCCCTGGTTATCCACCCGCCGCGCCTGCGCCGGGGTTAAATCGAGCAGACGCTCCAGCGCTTTCGAGGAGCGCTGACGCGCGCGCTGCTCCAGCGCATGCCCGAGATTAATTAACCCGAGGATCATCACGCTGGCTTCAAAATAGAGATGGCGCGCCTGTGGCGGGAAAAAGTCGGGCCACAGCACCACGCTGAAGGAGTAGATCCAGGCGGCACCGGTGCCAAGCGCCACCAGCGTATCCATGGTGGCGCTGCCGAGGCGCAGGCTGCGCCAGGCGCTGCGATAAAAATGGCTGCCGGTAACCACCATAATCAGCAGAGTCACCAGCCCCAGAGCCAGCCAGCGGCCCTGGTTGCTGTCACTGAGCATCATGTTGTCGCCCAGCATTCCCCAGATCATCAGCGGCACGCCGAAGAGTAACGCGACGGCGGCCTGCCAGCTGAAACGGCGCATCGCGCTGCGCGCGCTGTGCTGCTGCTTTTCGCGCCGCTCCTGCTCATCATCCACCACCTGCGCGCCATACCCGGCAGCATCCACGGCGGCCACCAGTGACTGCGGTTCAACGTCGCCCAGCACCAGTGCACTGCGTTCGCCAAGATTGACCCGCGCCTGGCTGACGCCCGCCACCTGCTCCAGCGCTTTCTCCACCCGGCTGACGCAGCTGGCACAGCTCATGCCCTCAATCAGCAGCATATGCGCAGGTAGGGTTTTTTCTGCCGGATAAGATGCAGACTCCGTTGTCAGCGCCTCCGGCGGCGGCTCCGATGCTGTCAACGGCTCAGGCTTTGGGAAAGTGTCAGCCGCTTTCTGGGTGGCGTGATAACCAGCCTGCTCGACGGTGGCGATCAGGGCCGCCGCATCCGCATCGCCTGAAACCCGCGCTTCCTGTTGAGTGACCTCAGCCTGTTCAACATCGCTGCGCTGCTCCAGCGCCTCTTTAACCCGTTTAACACAGTGGCCGCACGACAAGCCTTCCAGTGCCAGAGAGATGGTGTGTGACATAGTGAACTCCTTAATTTGACCCGCAGGTCAGTTTCGATTCATGCTTAAGCATAAACCTTCCATCAAGGGGAAGGTCAAGGCGCTATACCCGGTGCTGTTGATGAAGGTATTCGGGAAGAAGTGAGTGGGCGAGGTGATAATAGAACTCATTGCTGATTCAGAGCTGAATCGACTTAAAATCTCACAATAAGCAGTGGTTATTATATAGAATTAATTGCAGAAGGTCTCTGAAGACGTCGTGGGGGATATGGGGTCAGATAGGTAAGCCGCTGTAGAGGGTGTGGCTTTAAAAATGTATTTTTCTTCAAAGCTCACACCATTGATTTACTGTTTAACAAATATCAAAGGCAAAAAACATGCCGTTGTTAAACCATTTCACAGTCTGGCCATAAATATTCACCTGCCAGCCCGCGTCACCCATTTTTGAGCCCAACATACTGCCTGATGCTACGCTGGTATCAACAGTGGCAAGGCCAACCTGATTGATCTCTTTTTCGATTCTTGATTTATTGTTAGCGAAAAACCCAGGGCTGTTTACATCGCCAAGCGCTGCAAACATGGCCTGGACCGTTGCAGCATCAAGGCTGGCACCACTCACAAATTGCTGTTCTGCTGTAGTAAGATTACGCATTTCATATCCTTATTTTTTGCGGTATTTCAGTAGTATAGAGGCAAGTAACTTTGCCACCAGAGGCATCTTAATTACGCTTTGGCGATTAAGATATAGAAAGGTTTCGAAAATTAAAATTATTTCGGGCGCGCCGTTGAGGGGAGGAAAGGGTAAGAATTTTCTATGATTATTCAAAGTGCTTATTAATATAAAAGATATTTCTTAACGGACAGCAGTAATGCTTATGAGAGCAATGTCCTGATGGTTAGCCTGGCTTCGTTCTTAGCAATCCTGAAAGGGTGCTGATTAGATTGATGTGACTATATTGTCTGTTATGTCGCTTTGCAGCCAATTTAGTGACTGTTTGATTTTTATATTACTGGATAAGACTAAAAGATAAAATTTAGTTATCCAGACCGTCGGGGCACGACAGGAAGCCGGTGAGTTATCTGGAAAAGCGTGGATAAGACAATAAATCACTCCCGTTTCATAAAATATCAACAGCGGTCATTATGAATCCTGATGGGGCGCAACCCACCGGACTGTAATCACCGTTACTTTTTAAACAGCACAAGGTAAAATAGTTGTACATAAAACGTCCTTCCATCATGGGAAGGTCAAGGGGACGAAAATGAACATCAGCGATGTGGCGAAAAAGACCGGGCTGACCAGCAAAGCGATCCGTTTTTATGAAGAAAAGGGGGTAGTGACAGCGCCGGAGCGCGGTGAAAATGGCTACCGCAGCTACAACGCACACCATCTGGATGAGCTGAACCTGCTACGCCAGGCGCGGCAGGTTGGCTTCACGCTGGATGAGTGCCGCGAGCTGGTGGCGCTGTTTAATAATCCATCGCGCCACAGTGCCGATGTTAAAGCGCGCACCTTGCAGAAAGCGGAGGAGATCGCTGCTCACATCGAGGAGCTGCACGCCATGCGGGCACGCCTGCTGGCGCTGGCGGAATCCTGTCCGGGCGATGAGAGCGCCGAATGTCCGATTATCAACAATCTGGCTGGCTGCTGCGGTCAGCGCGGCTGAATACGCAGGGTGATGCCCTCTACCGCCACCACCACCACCGGCGTTCCCGCGGGCAGATCGCGATCCGCCTCCACCCGCCAGCTGCTGTCTCCGATTCGCACATGCCCAATCCGGTTATCCAGTGCGCTCTCCAGCGTCAGCTGCATTCCGATCATCTGGTTGCCGCGCTGATTAAGCGAAACGGGCGTCTGGCGCACTTCCCGGTAGCGCATCCAGCGATACCATAAAAAGACGCAGACCAGCGTCAGCACCGCAAACAGCGAGCCTTGTGCCGTCCAGCTGATGGGCACCAGCCATTCGATAATCCCGACCATCACCGCGGCCAGCCCGCTCCACAGCAGATACCCGCTGGTGCCAAGCATCTCAGCCGCCAGCAGCAGTCCGCCCAGCGTCAGCCAGAACCAGTGTGGATGCGCGATAATGTCGACCAGCATCAGCGTTTCGACTCAGATCGGGACTCTTTCAGCAACTCGCCGATGCCGGCAATCGAGCCGAGTAAACTGCTCGCTTCCAGCGGCATCATCACCACTTTGCTGTTATTGCCCTCACCAATTTTTTGCAGCGCATCGGTATATTTCTGCGCCACGAAGTAGTTGATGGCCTGAATATCGCCTGCGGCAATCGCCTCAGAGACCATTTTGGTGGCGTTGGCTTCCGCTTCAGCCTGACGCTCACGCGCTTCTGCCTGTAAGAAGGCGGAAGTCCGTTCCCCTTCCGCTTTCAGGATCTGCGACTGCTTATCCCCTTCGGCGCGCAGAATCGCCGCCTGGCGCACGCCTTCGGCGGTCAGAATATCGGCGCGTTTGGTTCGCTCCGCTTTCATCTGCGCATTCATCGCGCCAATCAGCTCCTGCGGCGGACGCACGTCGCGGATCTCAATGCGGGTGATCTTCACGCCCCACGGATTGGTGGCCTCATCCACGATATGCAGCAGGCGGGTATTGATGCTGTCACGCTGCGACAGCATTTCATCCAGCTCCATGCTGCCGAGCACGGTACGCATATTGGTCATGGTGAGATTGAGGATCGCCTGCTCAAGGTTGCTGACCTCATAGGCGGCACGCGCTGGATCCACCACCTGGATAAAGCAGACGGCATCGATGGTGACGTTGGCGTTGTCTTTGGAGATGATCTCCTGTGAGGGAATATCGAGCACCTGTTCCATCATGTTGATTTTGCGACCAACACGATCCATGAACGGTACCACCAGCCCTAAACCGGGCTGTAGCGTGCGGGTGTAACGGCCAAAGCGCTCCACCGTCCACTGAAAACCTTGCGGCACCGTCTTGACGGTAGCCCAGACGGCCACCAGCGCCAGTACGATCAAAACAGGAATAACCGTTAACATACAACCTCCACGTTGTCAGATGAACGGGCCGAGTCACTTCGGCCCGTGATAGGGTTTGTCAGTATAACAGCGAGTAAAGCTGACGACGATAGCGCGCGGCGAGTGCATCACCGGTGCCGAGTGCCGCCAGGATCTCCTGGAGCATCTTACGCGCCTGGCCATCAGCCGCGTTAAGATCGGACTTCAGGAAGCTGAACAGCAGTTCCAGCGCCTCTTCATTGCGACCGACCTGATGCAGTTGTAATGAGAGTTTAGCGGCCAGCTCCGCGTTAGTCGGGTCCGCCTCCAGCTCGGTTTGCAGCTGCTGGATCTCCGGTGTATCAGCCGCCTGTTTCAGCAGATCGATCTGCGCCATCAGGCTCTGGTAACGGGTATCCTGATCCTGCAACGGCACGACCTTCAGCACCGCTTCCGCCTCATCGCTGCGGTTCAGGTTAATCAGCACCTCCGCCAGCAGAAAACCAATTTCACTGGCCTGGTTGCTCAGCTGCCACGCCTCTTTTAACAGCGGCAGCGCCTCCAGCGGTTTGCCTTCCTGCATCAGCGCCATCGCCTGCTGCGCTTTCAGCTCTTCTTCGCGCGGCAGCACTTTTTCCAGCAGGGCGCGGATCGCCTCTTCCGGCTGCGGTCCCTGGAAGCCATCGACCGGCTGACCATCCTGGAACAGGTAGACGGTTGGAATGGAACGCAGACCAAACTGCGCCGCGACCCTCTGCTCTTTGTCACAATCGAGTCTGGCGAGGATAAACTGGCCCGCATACTCCTGCGCCAGCCGCTCCAGCAGCGGCGTCAGCTCCTGACAGTGCTGGCTGCGCTCAGACCAGAAGTAGAACAGCACCGGCAGCTGCGTCGACTGCTCAAGGGTCTGATGCAGGTTAGATTCGTTGATGTCGATTATCGAAGCGTGTGGTGACATGGAGAAGTCTCTTTGCAAAAAGTGTTCTAAGGATATGGGGCCAGGCGGCCCGGCTTCAAGCACTATTGCGCCTGGCTGATTAATGGCTGCGCAAAATGCGATCCAGTATCCAGCCAGGCAGCAGCCGTTTCAGCAGGCTCATCACGTGTGCGACCAGCGTCACCGGATAGCGTAAACGGGGATGCTGACTCTCGAGCGCATGGCGAAGTTTTGGCAGAATGGCTTCCGCTGGCAGGGTGAAGCGTGCGGCAATGCCGGGATTGCGTACCGGGTTATGCTGCTCGCCCTGGGTCACGTTATCGGTAAAGCGGGTCTGAATCGGGCCGGGTTCAATCAGGCTGACCCGGATGCCGCTGCCGCGCATCTCCATGCGCAGCGCATCGCTCCAGGCCTCCAGCGCATATTTACTGGCGGCATAGGCACCGCGGCCTGGCGTTGAAATCAGCCCCAGCACGGAGCTGGTATTGATGATACGGCCATCGCCGCTGGCCTGAAGCGCCGGTAACAGGCGCAGCGTCAGCTGATGGACGCCGAAAAAGTTGCTGGAAAATTGCTGCTCCAGCTGCTGGCGGGAGAGGGTGCGCAGCGGACCATAGAGGCCGAATCCGGCATTGTTAAACAGCGCCGCCAGCTGGTTATCGCACAGCGCGAGCACTTTATCAGCGGCGCTATCGACGCTGTGCGCATCGTCGAGATCAAGCTGGAGACCGATGAAACCCAGCGTTTCCATGCGCGCCACATCGTCCGCTTTGCGACAGGCCGCGATGACCCGATAGCCGCGCGCCAGCAAATCGTGCGCCGCCACCAGGCCAATCCCGCTGGAACAACCTGTAATCAGGATGGTTTTTTGCATTTCTTTACCCTTTTAACGCGCTCAACTGCGCTACGGCTGCTTAACTAAGGGAGCCAGTTCTTTGTCCATTAACCGGGCGATAAAAGCCTGGGCCGCAGGATTCGGATGAATGCCATCCTGCTGCATCCATTCAGGCTTCAGATAGACCTGCTCCATAAAAAAGGGCACCAGTGGGATCGCATGCTGCTGCGCTAAGCCGGGATAGATATTGCTGAACGCCTCGGTGTAGCGGCGGCCATAGTTGGCGGGCAGGCGGATCTGCATCAGCAGCGGCTTCGCGTTGGCCGCTTTGACATCGTCGATCACTTTACTCAGGTTTTGTGCGATAGCCTCGGGCGGGAAGCCGCGCAGTCCATCGTTACCGCCCAATTCGATTAACACCCACTGCGGCTGATGCTGTTTTAATAGCGCGGGCAGGCGCGCCAGACCCTGCGCGGCGGTATCGCCGCTGATGCTGGCGTTGATCACTTTAGGCTGCTGTTGCCACTGCTGATTCAGCAGGCTCGGCCAGGCCGCCGTCGCCGACATCCGATAGCCCGCACTCAGGCTGTCGCCCAGTACCAGCAGGGTATCCGCCGCCGCAAGACGCGACACCAGCAGAAGAATCATTAACAGGAAGGGATAATGCCAGCGGAAAACATTGTTGAAGTTCATCATCTTACTAAGTCCGTCGGTCAGGGAGAGCATCAGTTAACCATCCTTACCGGAGTTGAGTTGGTTGTCAAACCAGCCGAGACCATTGCGCTGATTGGGGAGTCCGGCTCCGGGAAGTCAACCCTGCTGGGGATTCTGGCCGGGCTGGATGACGGTAGCAGCGGCGAGGTGCATCTGCTGGGGCAGCCGCTGCATCAGATGAACGAAGAGCAACGCGCCGCTTTGCGCGCCCGGCAGGTCGGTTTTGTGTTTCAGTCCTTTATGCTGGTGCCGACCCTGAATGCGCAGGAGAACGTCCAGCTGCCCGCGTTGCTGCGCGGCGACAGTGACCGCCAGAGCCGGGAGCAGGCGCGTGAACTTTTGACGCTGCTCGGGCTGGGTGAGCGTCTGCATCATCTGCCCGCCCAGCTTTCCGGCGGTGAGCAGCAGCGGGTAGCGCTGGCGCGCGCCTTTAGTGGACGTCCGGGCCTGCTGTTTGCCGATGAACCGACCGGTAATCTTGACCGCCGAACTGGCGACCGCATCGCCGATCTGCTGTTTTCACTGAACCGCGACTTCGCCACCACCCTGATTCTGGTGACGCATGATGAGCAACTGGCGGCGCGCTGCGACCGTCGCCTGCGGCTGCGCGACGGTAAATTATGGGAGGAGCAATGATCTGGCGCTGGTTCTGGCGCGAGTGGCGCTCACCCTCGCTGCTGATTGTCTGGCTGGCGCTGACGCTGGCGGTGGCCTGCGTGCTGGCGCTGGGGTCGATCAGCGATCGGATGGAAAAAGGGCTGAACCAGCAGAGCCGTGATTTTATGGCTGGCGACCGCACCCTGCGCAGCAGCGATCCCGTCCCGGAAGCCTGGCTGACGCAGGCGCGGGAAACCGGCCTGACGGTAAGCCGTCAGCTGACCTTTATGACCATGACCTTTGCCGGTCAGTCACCGCAGCTCGCCGCCGTCAAAGCGGTAGATGACGCTTATCCGATGTTTGGCACACTACAGACCCAGCCCGCCGGGCTTAAACCGCAGGCGGGCACGGCGCTGGCGGCCCCGCGCCTGATGGCGCTGCTGAACCTGAAAGTGGGCGATCTGCTGGAAGCGGGGGATACTCAGCTGCGCATCAGCGGCGAGGTGATCCAGGAGCCGGATGGCGGCTTTAACCCGTTTGAGATGGCGCCGCGTCTGCTGATCAATCTGGCGGATGCGGCGAAAACCGGGGCGATTCAGCCGGGCAGCCGTATCAGCTGGCGCTATAAATTTTCCGGCAATCCTGACCAGCTGGCGCGCTATGACCGCTGGATCGAACCGCAGCTGAAGGCGGATCAGCGCTGGATCAGCGTGGAAAACTCGGAAGATGCACTGGGCCGGTCGATGCAGCGGGCGCAGCAGTTCCTGCTGCTCTCGGCGCTGCTGACGCTGATGCTGGCGATTGCCGCCGTCGCGGTCGCCATGAGTCACTATTGCCGCAGCCGCTACGACCTGGTGGCGGTGCTGAAAACGCTGGGCGCGACCCACGGCGCATTGCAGCGTCTGATCATCGGTCAGTGGCTGGCGGTGCTGCTGCTGGCGGCGATAGCCGGTGGTCTGGTGGGGCAGGGGGTGGAAGCGCTGCTGATGACGATGCTGAAGCCGGTGCTGCCCGCCAGCTTACCGGCCGCCAGCGTCTGGCCGTGGATCTGGGCAGTGGGGTCGCTGTTTGTGATTTCGCTGCTGGTGGGGCTGCGTCCCTATCGACTGCTGCTGGCGACGCAGCCACTGCGCGTGCTGCGGCGTGACGCGGTGGCCAACCTCTGGCCGCTGAAGTTCTATATTCCGGTGATGATCAGCGTGGTGGTGGCGCTGTTAGCGCTGCTGGTCGGCGGCAGCAAAATGCTCTGGGCGCTGCTGGCGGGTGTGGTGGTACTGGCCGGACTGCTGGCGCTACTCGGCTGGGGAACGTTGCTGCTGCTGCGTAAGCTGGTGGTGAAGAATCTGGCGTTGCGGCTGGCGGTTAACCGGCTGTTGCGTCAGCCAGGTATGACGCTGAGCCAGCTGGCGGCCTTTTCGCTGTCGTTTATGCTGCTGGCACTGCTGCTGGTGATGCGGGGCGATCTGCTGGATCGCTGGCAGCAACAGCTGCCGCCGGACAGCCCGAACTTCTTCCTGCTGAATATGACCGCAGATCAGGTGCCGCAGGTGCGTGACTTTCTGCAATCGCATCAGATTAAGCCAGAGACCTTCTATCCGATTGCGCGGGTACGGCTCAGCGAACTCAACGGCAAACCGGCCGATCCGAAACAGGATAACGCCCTGAACCGTGAACTTAACCTGACGGCGCTGGCGGAGCGCCCGGATCACAATCCGCTGGTGGCGGGATACTGGCCGCCCAAAGCGGGCGAAGTCTCCATGGAAGTGGAACTGGCGGATCGTCTGGGGCTGAAGCTGGGCGATACCCTGACTTTTGACGGCGACACCCAGACCTTCAGCGCCCGCATCACCAGTCTGCGCAAAGTGGACTGGGAGAGCCTGAAGCCCAACTTCTTCTTTATCTTCCCGCCGGGGGCGCTCGACAGTCAGCCCCAGACCTGGCTCACCAGCTTCCGCATGGAGGCGAATCCTGCCCTGCTGGCGGAGCTGAATCGCGCCTTTCCGGCGCTGAGTCTGCTGGATATTGGCAGCATCATGCGGCAGATCGGTCAGGTGCTGGCGCAGGTCAGCCAGGCGCTGGAGATTATGGTGGTGCTGGTGACCGCCTGCGGCGTACTGCTGCTGCTGGCGCAGATTCAGGTCGGGATGCGTCAGCGCCGCCAGGAGCTGGTGGTCTATCGCACGCTGGGAGCCGGTAAACGCCTGCTGCGCACCACGCTCTGGTGTGAGTTCGCCCTGCTCGGCGTGGTTTCCGGCGTGGCGGCGGCGATGGGGGCGGAAGCGGCGCTGTGGGGCTTACAGCGTAAGATTTTCGACTTCCCGTGGCAGCCTGACTGGACATTGTGGCTGGCGCTACCGTTAGTTGGCGCGCTGCTGTTATCGCTGTGCGGCGGCTGGCTGGGGGTGCGATTGCTGAAAGGGAAAGCGCTGTTCAGGAAGTTTGATGCGGCGTAAGGGATAGCTGGATTGAGGTGGCGTGACGGTTCAATCCAGCCAGCCTGTACCCGGTCATTTACAGCGCGCATTAAAAACCCGGTCAGATGCTCGCCGCGTGTGTCGCTAAGGCACCGGCTCAGGGAGCCTGCACCTTCCGCAAAGACGCAAAAGCCGCCATCCCTGGCGGGCTCAGCGCGGGCCATCCCTGGCCCGCTATGCTTTGCTACAGGCGCAGGCTCCCATCGCGTTGAGCTTCTGAGCCGCCTGAAAGTGGCATCATCAGCCGGGTCTGAAGGGGACTAAAGTTTTTCAACCGCCCAGGCGATGCCGCTGGCGTACTCTTCCGGTAACTCTGGCACCAGCGCCTTCAGCGCCGCCTTCAGCCGCGCTGCATCGCTATCGGTCAGATTGAGATGGCCGACTTTACGACCCGGACGCACCTCTTTGTCATACCAGTGCAGATGCACCAGCGGCTCTGCCAGCCAGCGGAGATTAACGGCAGTACCAATCAGATTGACCATCGCCGAGGGCGCGAACACCACCGGCTGCGGCAGGGGCAGATCCAGAATCGCCCGCAGATGCAGCTCAAACTGGCTGATCGACGCGCCGTTCTGCGTCCAGTGACCGCTGTTATGCACCCGCGGTGCCAGCTCATTGATCAGCAAGCCTTCAGGGGTGACAAAACACTCCATCGCCATCACGCCGACGTAATTCAGCGCCTGCATAATCGCGCTCAGCATCGCTTCCGCCTGCTGCTGCTGCGCCTGATCCGCCTGCGGCAGGGCGACGCTGGTGCGCAGAATGCCCTCCTGATGCAGGTTATGGGTCAGCGGATAAAACACGGTCTGACCATCGTGCCCGCGCGCGCCCACCAGTGACACTTCACCTGAAAAGTTGATTCCCTGCTCAACGATGCATTCGCCGTAGCAATCATCCGGCAGCGCGTCAGTTTCACCCGCGCGCAGACGCCACTGGCCGCGTCCGTCATAACCCCCGGTGCGGCGCTTCACAATCGCCAGCTCGCCAAGCGAACGGAACACCGCTGGCCATTCGCTCTTGTCCGCCAGCAGCTGCCACGGCGCGGTGGCGAGTCCCAGCTGATCGAGCAGCTGCTTCTGCGTCAGACGGTCAGCCAGGCGCGGGAAAATATCGCGGTTCACAAAGGCGGGATGACCGGCCAGTTGGCGCGTCAGCGCGGTTTCCGGCCAGCGTTCGATTTCGGCAGTGATCACACTGTCGGCGATCGGCAGCGCATCAGGATCGGCATCCAGGCCCACCGGATAGACCGCGATACCCAGCGGTTCACCCGCCTGACGCAGCATACGGCCTAACTGACCGTTGCCCAGCACGCAAACTGGCTTCATGCCTCCTCCCGCGGATCGGGATGGTTCAGCACCTCGTCGGTCTGGCTCTGACGCCAGCTATTCAGGCGTGACGCCAGTTCATGGTCATGCAGCGCCAGAATCTGTGCCGCCAGCAGCGCGGCATTGGCTGAGCCCGCTTTGCCAATCGCCAGCGTGCCGACCGGAATACCGCGTGGCATCTGCACAATCGAGTAGAGGCTATCCACACCGCTCAGCGCGGCGCTCTGCACCGGCACACCCAGCACCGGCACCAGGGTTTTGGCGGCCAGCATTCCCGGCAGATGAGCCGCGCCACCCGCGCCAGCAATAATCACCTGAAAACCCTTATCCGCTGCCGTTTCGGCGAAGCTGAACAGTTTATCCGGGGTGCGGTGGGCAGAGACCACTTCAACATGGAAGGGGACGTCCAGGCTGGTGAGGATCTCAGCCGCGAATTGCATGGTGGCCCAGTCACTTCTGGAACCCATAACAATGGCGATGCGGGCCGGGGCGTTGGATGACATGCGGTCAACTCCTGTGAATGAACAGACAGACCTGGCCGGGCGGACAGGTTTTGAAGGGCACAGAGAATAGCATGAGAAGACCGCAAGGAAAACGGTTGCGTCGCGCTGATGGGATGGATTTAACCGCCGATCAAAAGTCGAAATCGATAAGCTGAATGCCCTGGGCGTCGAGCTGGATCATCGAGCCGCGACTGTGCCAGGCCCCCAGCACCGCGCGCTGCGCCGTTTCACCCGCGAGCCTGATCTCATGGATTGCCGGACGGTGAGTATGGCCGTGGATCAGCAGAGGCACCTGCTGACGCCGCAGCGTCGCGACCACCGCCTCCTGATTCACATCCATAATGGTCTGTGACTTATGCTGATTGGCCTGCTTGCTGTCGGCGCGCATCCGGGCGGCGATGCGTTTGCGTATCCGTAGCGGCAGCGCCAGGAAGAGTCGCTGGATCCAGGGATTATGCACTTTGGCGCGAAAGCGCAGATACCCGGCGTCGTCGGTGCAGAGCGTATCGCCATGCATAATCAGCAGACGATGGCCGTAGAGAGTGAGCACCTGCTCCTCCGGCAGCAGCGTCATGCCGCTGGCGCGGGCGAAGCGCTGGCCGATCAGGAAATCGCGGTTGCCGTGAATAAAATAGACCGGCACCGGCAGGGCGCGCAGGGCGCTGGCCACCTGCTGATGCAGCGGATTGGGATCGTCGTCGCCAATCCAGGCTTCAAACAGATCGCCGAGAATATAGAGCGCGTCGCAGTGCGGCGCTTCGCGCTGTAAAAAATGCAGAAAACCGGCGGTAATCGCCGGTTCTTCCTGACACAGATGGAGATCTGCGATAAACAGCGTGCGCGACATTACTCGCTGACGGTCACTTTCTGGATAACCACGTCATCTTTCGGCACATCCTGATGCATACCGCTACGGCCGGTAGAGACCGCTTTGATCTTCTCGACCACATCCATGCCTTCAACCACTTCGGCAAACACACAGTAACCCCAGCCCTGGACGCTTTCGTCACGGAAGTTCAGGAAGTCATTGTCTGCCACGTTGATGAAAAACTGTGCGGTCGCAGAGTGCGGCGCAGAGGTACGTGCCATTGCCAGCGTACCTTTGGTGTTTTTCAGGCCGTTGTTGGCTTCGTTCTTGATCTCTTCTTTGGTCGCTTTCTGTTTCATGCCCGGCTCGAAGCCGCCGCCCTGAATCATAAAGCCGTTGATCACACGGTGAAAAATGGTGTTGTCGTAAAAACCTTCACGGCAGTAATCCAGGAAGTTCTGTACAGTTGCTGGCGCTTTATCATCAAAGGTTTTGATTACGATATCGCCATGGTTCGTCTGGAAAGTTACCATTTTTGTCATCCTGTAAAGGTTGTTAGCAGTTGCTGAGGTCGCCTTGTTCGCGGGCATCCCTCTTTTTGTCGACCGTTCTTATATCATAATTTCCAATGACACGTCAGCAGCGCGGCGCAGTTGGCTTGCTTTGCGTCGCGCGAGCGATAAAAATACGGCACAATGTCTGGATACTTAAAAGTGTCAACCACACGTCAAAACGGAACCGTTCAATGCTTAAGATTTATAACACCCTGAGTCGACAGAAAGAGGATTTCAAACCCATTCATGCCGGTAAAATCGGCATGTATGTTTGCGGCATCACGGTGTATGACCTCTGTCACATTGGTCATGGGCGGACGTTTGTGGCGTTTGACGTGGTGGCGCGCTACCTGCGCTATCTCGGTTATCAGCTTAACTATGTGCGCAACATCACCGATATTGATGACAAAATCATTAAACGTGCCAGTGAAAACGGCGAAAGCATCGAAACCCTGACCAACCGGATGATTGGTGAGATGCATAGCGACTTCGCTGCGCTCGGCATTCTGCCGCCGGATCAGGAGCCACGCGCTACCCGCCATATCGCGGAGATCATTGCGCTGGTGGAGACGCTGATCGCCCGCGGTCACGCCTATGTGGCGGAGAATGGCGACGTGATGTTTGATGTGCTGAGCGATACCGATTACGGCGTGCTGTCACGTCAGGATCTGGAACAGTTGCAGGCGGGCGCGCGGGTTGAAGTGGCTGACGTGAAGCGCAACCCGATGGACTTTGTGCTGTGGAAGATGTCGAAAGCGGATGAACCGGCCTGGCCATCCCCCTGGGGCAACGGACGTCCCGGCTGGCACATCGAATGTTCAGCGATGAACTGCAAGCAGCTCGGCAGCCACTTTGATATTCACGGCGGCGGTTCCGATCTGATGTTTCCGCACCATGAAAACGAAATCGCGCAGTCGAGCTGCGCCCATGACGGCCCTTACGTCAACTACTGGATGCACTCCGGCATGGTGATGATCGACCGCGAGAAGATGTCGAAATCGCTGGGTAACTTCTTCACCGTGCGTGACGTGCTGCAACACTACGACGCGGAGACAGTGCGTTACTTCCTGATGTCCGGTCACTATCGCAGCCAGCTCAACTATGGCGAAGATAACCTGAACCAGGCGCGGGCAGCGCTGGAGCGTCTCTATACCGCGCTGCGCCACACCGACAGCAGCGCACAAGCTCAGGGCGGCGAAGAGTTTGAAGCGCGCTTCCGCAGCGCCATGGATGATGATTTCAACACCCCGGAAGCCTATTCGGTGCTGTTTGATATGGCGCGTGAAGTGAACCGCCTGAAAAGTGAAAATAGCGCTGCGGCGAATGGGCTGGCGGCGAAGCTGCGCGAGCTTGCCAGCGTGCTGGGCATTCTGCAACAGGAGCCGGAACAGTTCCTGCAAAGTGGCGCGCAGGTGAATGATGACGAGGTGGCCGAGATTGAGCATTGGGTGAAAGCCCGTGCCGATGCGCGGGCAGCCAAAGCCTGGGCGGAAGCGGACATCGCGCGCGACAAACTTAACGCGCTGGGCGTGATCGTTGAGGATGGACCACAAGGGTCGAGCTGGCGTCGGAAATAAGCAAACAGGGCGAGTCATCGCCCTTTCTTTTGCATGTGACTTCGACTCTTTGTTTCCGTCTGCCGCAGCAACCGTGAAGGTGACAGGCGCCCGCAGTCAGTGGGAAGAGACACGTGAGGGGAGGTCATAGCGTCCCCGCAGGGACGCCTTAGCATCAGGCTACAACGGTGATGCGAAAACCGGCGAACTCTACCGTCTGACCGGCAACGATTTTGCAGCGTTTACGGGTTTCCACCACGCCATTGACCTTCACTTCTCCGTCGGCAATCGCCACTTTAGCCTGTGCGCCGCTCTGGACACAGCCTTCCAGTTTCAGCAGATCACAGAGATCGACATGCGGGAATTTTCCCAGCGAAAAGTTTGCCATTTATACCACCTCTCTGTCATGAAGCTCTTCACACGCCTGGAGCGTGTTCTGAATCAGGGTTGCCACCGTCATCGGGCCGACACCGCCCGGCACCGGGGTGATGTAAGAGGCGCGCTGTGACGCGCTATCGAAGTCGACATCGCCCACGACTTTACCGCTCTCCAGACGGTTAATACCCACGTCGATCACAATAGCGCCCGGCTTGATCCAGTCGCCGGGAATAAAGCCGGGCTTACCGACCGCCACTACCAGCAGATCGGCGTGTTCAACGTGATGACGCAGATCTTTGGTAAAGCGGTGCGTGACCGTTGTGGTGCAACCCGCCAGCAGCAGTTCCATGCTCATCGGGCGACCAACGATATTGGACGCGCCCACCACCACCGCGTTCAGGCCAAAAGTATCGATGTTATAGCGCTCCAGCAGCGTCACGATACCGCGTGGGGTGCAGGGGCGCAGGGTCGGCGCGCGCTGACAGAGGCGTCCGACGTTATAGGGATGGAAACCATCGACATCTTTATCAGGCGTGATGCGTTCAAGCACTTTGACATTATCGATGCCGGCTGGCAGCGGCAGCTGCACCAGGATGCCATCAATGTCGCCGTCCTGATTGAGGTTATCAATCAGCTCCAGCAGCTCCGCTTCGCGGGTTGTGGCAGGCAGATCGTAAGAGCGGGAGATAAAGCCGACCTCTTCACAGGCGCGGCGTTTGCTGGCTACGTAAATCTGCGAGGCAGGGTTTTCCCCCACCAGAACGACTGCCAGACCGGGCGCACGTTTTCCGGCGGCCAGACGCTGCTTTACTTTTTCCGCAACCTCAAGACGCACCTGCTGCGCAATCGTTTTACCGTCAATAATTTTTGCTGCCATCAGAGAGGAAATCCACTGTGTTGTGTTAAATCGGGGGAAGGGGGCTATTTTGTCAGAAGCGCGGCGCGCTGTCAGTCTCAGTTTCAGCTGCGTAGGTGCTTTCCTGCTTTTTTCATAGCGACGAGTACCAGCCTGCTTGCGTATGATACCTGCCAGACAAACTGGGAATGATGTCATGATCTGGATAATACTTGCCACTCTGGCGATGGTGTTTGTCGCTGGATTTCAGTTGCTCACGGCTGGCTCACGTCACGCCGTCCAGCGGCTCAGCAAACGCTTGCAGCTGCCGCCGGTACAGGTGGAGTCCATGACCGCCATGATGGGAAAAGAGGCGGCGAAAGAGTTTACCGACTATCTTAGCCACGATAATGAAACGCATCTGCATAATGGCGCAGCGGTACTGCTGATCTGGCAGGTGCTGATTGTCGACGGCAGCGAGGAGAACCGCCAGCGCTGGCATGGCATTCTCAGTCGCGCTGGTTTCCCGGCCCTTATCAGCCGTCAGCAGCTGCTGCTCGCGCTGGGCTTTCTGCGCCAGCTGGAGCCGGACAGCCAGGAGCTGCACGCGCTTCGTGAGCAATACAATGCGCATGTCTCATCGCAAAAGGTTGAGCTGGAAGGGGAATTTACCGAAACCAGCAAACTTGTGTCGCTCAGCGAATGGCGCAGACGTCATTGACGCAAATTGGTTATTCCCGCAGCACTTCGCTGCGCAGAAACGGCAAAAACGTTGACGTACCCGCTTCCCAACGTATAATCCGTGCCATCTCCATGCGCCCTTAGCTCAGTTGGATAGAGCACCGGCCTTCTAAGCCGTAGGTCACAGGTTCGAATCCTGTAGGGCGTGCCATCTTTTCTTCTATTAACATCCTTTCTAGTCTACTTTTTCCTTTCAAATCAGAATATAACACTTCACTATGGTCCATCTTGGTCCAAGGTCACCTATTGCGTTCTTGTTCCGATTGGGGGCAGGATAGGGGGCATTGCTAGGTTCAATGAAATGGATGCCCCCATATGAAGTTGACAGCTCGACAAATTGACTCAGCTAAGCCTAAGGTAAAATCATACAAGCTTGCCGATGGTGGTGGGATGTATCTTGAGATTTTTCCAAATGGAACAAAGAGTTGGAGGCTAAAATATAGGATCGCAGGTAAAGAAAAACGAGTTACCTTCGGCACATATCCATTGCTCACACTCGCTGAAGCAAGGATCAAACGTTCTGAAGCTAAGAAACTCCTGTCTGAAGGTGGCGATCCAAGCCAGCAAAAACAAGATATCAAAGCAGCTAAGATTATGGCTGTAAGCAACAGTTTTGAACTGATTGCCATTGAATGGCATGAACATAAGAAACCCTCTTGGTCTGAGGGCTATGCTGATGACATTCTTGAATACCTGAGGAAGGATGTCTTTCCCTACATAGGTAGAAGACCTGTTGCTGAGATCAATGCTAAGGAAATGCTCGATGTTCTTCGTAAAATGGAAAGTCGTGGTGTTCTTGATAAGCTGAAGAAAACTCGCCAAGCATGTCGTCAAATCTTCACCTATGCAGTCATTTCGGGCAGAGCAGAACATAATCCTGTATCAGATCTGGTAGGTGTGCTGAAAGCCCCAAAACAAAAACATTTTCCTCATCTGTCAGTAGATGAGCTGGGTGAGTTTCAAAGGCATCTGGCAAATTACTCTGGTAGTAAAATCACTCAAATCGCCACACAGCTTCTCATGCTAACTGGACTCAGGACGATTGAGCTTCGTTCAGCAGAATGGTCTGAAATAGATTTCGAGAAACGACTCTGGCAGATTCCAGTTGCTCGAATGAAAATGAAACGACCTCATATTGTCCCTCTATCACAGCAATCAATCGATCTTTTAGAAGAGTTAAGAAGTTTTACTGGTGGGTTCAGATTTATCTTCCCAGGAAGAAATGATTCACGAAAAAGTATGAGTGAAGCCAGTATAAACCAGGTGATAAAAAAGATTGGTTATGACGGAAAGGCAACAGGACATGGCTTTCGACATACTCTAAGCACAATTCTGCATGAACAGGGTTTTGAAAGTTCATGGATTGAGACTCAGCTTGCACATGCTGACAGAAATACAATTAGAGGCACTTACAACCATGCTCAGTATTTGGAAGGTCGTCGAGAAATGATGCAATGGTATGCTAACTATCTTGATGAGTTGAAGAATAAAATTTAATTTCTAATAGGTGAAATAATGAAGTTGAACGAAATTAATAAAGAACTTCAAACATGGTTTAAGATCGAAAATTATGAGGATGTTGAAAAGTTATCTTTAAGAGAGTTTCATAAAGAATTTCAAGTTAGAAAGAATATATTCGAAGGGATGGACTTCTTTGATGGAGATGACCAAATTTTTAAAAGGATTTTAGCTGGTGAGCCATTAGTCAGTTCTATCTTCGATATGAAGGATCTGAGTAATCATAGTAATAGTCACATACAGCAAGTAACTTTCAAGCAGATTGATAGTTTAAAAAGAGCATTAGAGATCTTTTCTCCAGACTCTTTCATAAAAGGAACTGATGAGCTTAAAAAAGAAGTAAAATCTCAGCCATTAACTGTGAGTATGAGAGATGTAATTAAAAGAAATTCAGAGAGTAGAATGTTCATATCATTTGATATTGAAAACTCCTCTGATGAAGAAGTTTTAAACTCCCTGAAAGTAATGCTGCCTGTATGGAGGAAAGAATATCAGATTAAAGAAAGCAAAATCGAAAAGTTTGGATTGGCTAAAATTATCAAGCTTATAGATTATAGAATACTGCCTATGATGGATCTGCTTCTCTGGGCAAAATTGAAAAAAATAACCTTAACGAATACTGTCTTATCCAGGATTCTTTACCCACGATTAACTGATGAGATCAGGGGTGAAGAACAACTTAAGGAAACTGACCGCCCTTTAGCTGAGAAAGCATTGTCTGGTGAGACATGTAAAAGCATTGAAAATTTTATCAATAAAAACAGCCATATGGAAAGTGTAACTCTCAGTGAACTCAGAAGTTTGTTGTAAGGAAGTTTCATGTTTCGAGTGATAATGCAAGGGGGAGGATAAAATAATTATCTTCCTCTTCATTTTTTTCAAGAAGTTAACCCATAGAATTCCATATACGAAACTACCCTTCAACAGCCTACCTATCGAGTATTAGTATCAACTCATCGACCAGACGAGGAGATACAAATATGAATACGGCATCTAAAAGACTCATCCGCCTTCCAGAAGTTCTAAATAAAACAGGTTATAAAAAAGCATGGATTTATCGATTGATCTCCGAAGATAAATTCCCCAAACCTATCAAATTAGGGGAGAGGGCTGTAGCTTTTGTTGAAGTAGAAGTTGATGAATGGATCTCAGAAAAAATTAGTCAGTCTCGTAATTAAACTGTGAATTTTATAGGAGATCGATAAATGAAAGGTGAAGTATTTTTCAGTGATGAAAACCATATGATTAATGTGGCAACCTTATATGGAAAGCTTTTTGACCATGATGAAGTCGAAGGGTTAGAAGATAATACATTCAACAGAGAAACAGTATTTTTATTGAGTCAGTATTTAGTCGGAAATGCCAAAGATGCATTCATTTCAATCCGAGAAAAAAGTTTTAGTGAACAGCAAGAGGTTTTAAAAACATGGTGTTTGTTAATTAAATGTCCTGATGAACTTTCAACATTATGTATTGCTATCTTTAACTGCTATTTTTAATTTTTGTAAAGTTTATTATTGGAAATATGTTGATATTTTACGAAATTCTTGACGATTTTTTTCGCACCGCTTTTGCTATAAGGCTTAAAGATGGTTTTCTAAATATCGGGTATGGATACCTGAAACTAGCCGTACCTGTTTCTTTCACGTGAAAGAAAAATTTTTAAGTATATATATTCATTATAAATAAACCCATAAATAACAAAAAAATTTGCAAAATTTAAATTAGTCAAATAAAGATAAGCCGTAGTGATAACTAAATGTAAAGTTTTCGGAGAGTTAATATAATGTCTTATAAAATTAAAAAGTTTATGATGAGCAGTGGTGAACGAGGATGCTTGATTCTCGATAAAGAGACACAGTTGCCAGTTTACTATCAAAACCTTTATCTCACAAATAATGTCAGAAACAGAAGTGCGACCGTATCAACAATGGAGATAGTCGCAACAAACCTACTCATACTGAGTAATTACTTGAAAAGCAGGAACATAGATATCATTAATAGGATTGAAAGTAAGGGATTTCTAAATATAGCGGAAATAGATGACTTGATTAGGTATGCAAGGCAGAGATTCGATAAGCAAAAGATTACAAATGTAAGATTGATAAAAAAGGAGCAGGTTGCTAAGAGAACTTTCAGTTATAGAGTCCATGTTTTCTCAAGCTATCTTAAATGGCTTTGCGAAATGATTCATTCTATTAAGGGAATCCATGCTAAATATGAAGTCGATACTTTCATAGAAAATTTGAGAGCACATCTCCCACGAAATAAAACACAAAGCATGAATGACAGAAAAGACAAATCATTGAGCGAGGAAGAAATTAGAAAACTGTTTCAGCTATTAGAAATTGAAGGAAGCCAAAATCCTTTCCAAAAGGATGTTCAGGTGAGGAATAGACTCATTTTTACATTGTTATTGAATTGTGGTTTGAGAGCAGGAGAACTTCTAAATCTTAAAGTAAACGATTTGAATCGTAGAGATTACACTTTAAGTATTTTCAGAAGACATGACTGCATTGAAGATCGAAGACTTAATCAGCCATTAGTTAAAACAGGCGAAAGGGAAATTCCCTTATCAGACGAATTAGCAATGGAGATTTTTGACTACATAGATAACTACAGAGATAAATATACTAAAAAGAAAAAACATGACTTCCTATTTGTTACACACAGTTCCTGTAAATCAGTAGGAGAACCTTTGTCTGTTTCAGCATATGAAAAGATTATTTCGACCATTAAAAAGACAAACCCGGAATTGAAGAATTTATCAGGGCATAAGTTAAGGCATTCTTGGAACTATTTTTATTCAAATGAAATTGATGGTTCAAATTTAGAAGTTAGTCGAAAGTCAGGATTAAGGTGCTATCTAATGGGGTGGTCAAAAGATTCAAAAATGTCTGATAATTATAATTTCAAACACATATCAATGAAAGAAAAGGAAATTATTGGAAGGGTTTATGATTCTTTGAGAAAAATAACTAAAGGGGAATAAAATGAAAACAAACACTTTGAAAAAAGAGAATGTAATTTTTTCATTGATGGAAGGGTATAGCTTTAAGATTTCTGATATCAAATGGCAATTAGATAAAGAGAATTGTATTTTTCCACATAAGATTGCCGATAAAATGCCAGAACCGATGCGTATTGGTTACCTTACTACCTTAGCTTACTTTTCTTCTGAATACAGTGCAGGTTATACAAAAAATATAAATTACATTTTCAGCAAATGGTTAGGGACTACAGACTTTAAGACGATAGATGCTAATGCGGTTTTTCAATTTAATATTAGTTTAGGCCCTGAGAAAAACCACAAGCTAAATTCAGTAAAGAAGTTTCTTACTAAATGGAAAAAGCTCGGTCATGTTGGGGTAGAGAACTCAGCTCTAAAAGCATTGGAAAAGATAAGCATCAAATCTAATTTAACCGGAGAAGCCGTCAAACGAAGAGATCCAAATAGTGGACCACTAACTGATGAAGAGTTGAAACTCATCTTTGAAATTATCAGCAAATTGCTGAAAGAAGATAAAATCCATCTGTTTATCTATTGCTACATTATTCTGTTAGCAACAACGGGAAGGAGGCCATTACAGTTAACTTCATTAAAAGCAAAAGATTTCACCAGAACAGATAAAGAATGTTTCCTGTATATCCCAAAAGTTAAGCAAAGGAAGGAATTTAGGAGCGAGTTCAGCATAGTAAGAATCGATGATACCCTGTATGAGAAACTTAGAACCCTGATTGATCTTAACCAGAAATTTATCGAAGAAAGGGTTAATGGGAACATTGGCCATTTAAGGAATGAATTACCTATATTCATGGATGCTAAGAAATCTGAATTAATTAACATTGACCAAAATTTAGATACAATCATGGCAACTGACTTTTTGCATATTAAGAATGCTTTTATCTCAAAAAAACTAAAAAATTTGACTACTAAATTCAACATTCGCTCATCAAGTAACAACGGCCATATACGACTTAATGCAAGACGATTCAGGTATACCCTTGGAACTCGTTTAGCAAAAGAAGGAGCCTCAGTTGAAGTAATAGCTAAAGCATTAGACCATAAATCTATAAATTCATCGGGTATATATATTAAAAATAGCTCTGATAATGTTCATGATATTGATATGAGCCTTAATTCTTTTTTTGAACCTCTTTCTAAAATATTTCTCGGGAAAGATAGCACAACAAACAAGAAGATATTCAAAGAATATGTTTTAGGTTCTTTTGGATTAACTGAAAGTAAAAACGAAAACATAGAGTGTTTTACTTGTAAAAACTTTAAAGCTTGGAGTTCCTAATGACTAATGTAATCTTATTCGAGCCAGCCAATGCTAACAATCCCAATTCAAATATTGAAAGCTTTATAATATTTATTAAGAGTAATGCTTTTAACTCTAAGTTGGCGATTTCTTGGGAAAGCAATGTTTGGAGAAGATATTACAGGTTCAATAAATTTGATATGGATTACAATGGAAACAGCAAAAAGAATTTAGATGATGATTTCATTGACTTTGCTAAAGCTTATATGTTTCATATTCACTCCTTTAACAAATCAAAGTTAAACCATAAAACTTTGGCAATGTTAAAGATTGTTGAATTTGTTTTATTAAAATTATACGGCGAAGCTAGTGTAACCAAGTGCGATAATAACATATTTGATGAATGTGCAAGGTTAGCATCTGCCAAATATTCAAAAGTGCAAGCAGTTGGGATTGGTAAAGAACTTGAGAAACTATGTTCATTCTTAAATGAAAATAGAATGACGACATCATCATACTTTTTCTGGGTAAATCCTTTGAGGCATAAAATAACTCAGAGCTGGAAAGGTTATGAACCTTCACTGGAAGGACACTCGAAACTACCTGACATAAAATCCGTAATAGCCATTGCTGATATTTTCTCAAAAGATGAAAGCCAATTGTCTACAAGGGATATTTTCACCACTTCTGTTCTTACACTACTTATGTGTGCTCCAGGAAGAATTTCAGAAATTTTGAGTCTTCCAGCGGATTGTGAGATTAATGAAAAAGATGACGAAGGCATTGAACGATATGGTTTAAGGTTTTTTTCAGGGAAGGGGTATGCTGGAGATATTAAATGGATTCCTACAGTAATGATCCCTGTAGCTAAAAGGGCTATAGACCGATTAAAAAAGTTGTCCAACCATGCAAGGTCTGTAGCAAAAACAATGGAAGGTAAGGGCACTGAGTCATCCAAATATGCACTCGTTATGACTAAGCCTCAGGACTTCCCTTGGTATGATGAAGAAAAGAGGATCAAATACTCAAATGCTTTATGCCTTTTATTTGAGAGGCAATTGTTTCAGAAGACAAGCAAAGATTTTACATCTTTTTTCAGACCTACTGCTCAGTTTTTTAGACTGGATATTAATGCTTTTGCAAGTATCAAAGGCTCTACAAACCTTTTTAAAAGACACGGTTATATCAATGAGGATGGTATTCCCTATTCATTAAGGACCCATCAATTGAGACATCTCTTAAATACTTTCGCTCAAATTAATGGCATGGATGAATTAAGCATTGCTCGTTGGTCTGGAAGAAAGTTAGTGTCACAAAATGTCTCCTACGACCATAGATCACATCTACAAATGACTAAAGTTTTGAGAGAAAAAACTACAGTCGAAGCCAGAAGCATTCACAGAGAAAATGAAATACCCATTATAGACTTAACAGATTTCGATTCTCTTAAAAACGGGGCTGTTCTGGTATCCAAGCATGGTTACTGTAAGCACTCATATGCTTTTGAGCCTTGTAGTTATTATCCTATACGAGACTCTGGAACGGATGATGAGCGACTATTAGGAATACATAATAAAATCATTGAAAAAACAAGTCATGATAAAAATGACGGGAATATTAATGCTGAGAAATGGTATGAATTTCAAACAAAAATAATTAAAGGAGAATAAATGGCTAAACATATTACTTGTTATGATGAAAAAATTATAATAAATGTTATTAATAATTGGAGTGGTGATAAGAAACTGACTTGGGATGCTTTATGTGACAAGTTGATAAAGAGCATTGGTAAAAGACCTACGAGACAGTCTTTGAGTAGCCATGTCAAAGTTGCAGATTGTTTTAATTCAAAAAAGAAAATCCTGAAATCTGGTTTATTAGAAAAAAGTGCAGCTAAACCTGCCAACTTAAAAATAGCCAGTCAAAGGATAAAAAGACTCGAAACTGAGAACGAAGCTTTGATAGCATTGAACAATAAGTATTTAGAGCAATTCAAAATATGGTTATATAATGCACATTTAAAACAAATAACAATAGATGAGCTAAATCATCCTTTACCAAAAAAAGATATTTAGATAAAAATTGATAGGTTTTAACTATTGACATGATTGAATATTATGATATTTCTTTACTTGTCAGGATGACATTTCACAAATAGCAAGGATGCTTATTATGAATAAATTAAACAGATATTTACCCGACCAAAGATTTTTGATACTACTTAATCGCTTTATTCTTAGATATGACGAGTCAGATTGCAACAAAGAAAAAATCGTAAAAGATGCTTACCTGTTCTGTGTTGGTTACTTTTTAAAGTATCAGCATGATTATGAGAATGTTCATTTGCCTGGCTCAAGCAACATTCTTGCTGTCCTAACCTCTGCACTTTTGAGTCCTAACTTTTATACAATACCTGGCACTGTAAGTCTGGAACGTGTTCTGTATTTCTATAAATTCATTGTGGAATACATCGTTTGGAATGAGTATGAAGTTGAGAAAACATTTAATAGTCAAAAACAGAGTTTTAAACATGTGCCTCCAACCAAACCAAAATTTGAAGTGAGAAGACGAGTTTGACAAAGATGATTGGGAAGCTTTATCTATGTTAGAATAATAAATGCCACAGGATCTGTTCACTTCAATCAAATGGGAAGTGTTCTGCTAACAGATTCTGTGGCATTTTATATACTTTATGAATTTAATTAAGGTTTCTTTACCACCTTAATGATGTCGTTATGGATTAGAAATTACACCTGTGAGATCCACCACGGTTGGACTTCCCTCGCTTGAACTGTATTCACTCCAGTTGCTGAGGTCACCGAAGCCATTGAACTTAGCAGACAAATCAACAGAGCTTCCTTTCTTGAGTCTCATGATGTCATTTTCTAAACCAGAATAATATTTAATATGTAATCTTCCCATGCATTTGTTTGTATCAGTGGTTTTGAAAAGAATACCATAATCTCCATGAACATTTGCACCCATAGTCTTGGCACTATTAAACTCGGAGGCACGGATGATTTTTGCATTTTTTATAGAGATGGTTTTTCCTGTCCATTTCTTTTCAGCATACATTTGATTATTAGTGTAATCTTTGCAGATTTCTTTTAATCCATTAATGCTTTGAGCAGTTGTGAAATCTTCACTTTTGTTAATTTTATTGTCATCGGTGCTATGTGATAACTTTTGGTTTAAAGATTGAATGGATGAATCAATGCCATTAATACCGCTTTGTAACTGTTGACAGCCAGAAACAAGAAACAAAACAGCAATAATAGTCATTTTATTAGTTGAAGGCATTTTTATTCTCAATTTAATAACTATGGTAGAATGATTTTTTCTTAATTTTTATTGATTACATTATCAAAAACTTGCATCCATCTTTTTAATTGAATTTCTGTATTACGAGAACCTTCTTGCGAGTTGAAATCACCACTTGTTGGGAAAAACATAACTCGCCATTCAGGATATTGAATATCATCGACGGTGATAAAAAATCCTGATTCATGGAAATTATGTGTTCTATCAAGTTCTTTTTGGGGGCCAGTCCGTTGTATGTTGGTAGTTAAATTATACCTCCATTCTTTAACGGCTGAAAAAGGATAACTCTTTTGCTTGTTTTCTTCTTTAAGATGAATTAATCCCTTATGTTCATCGATTTTCATCCATGTTGGACCAAATTCATGACTCCAAATTCCATCATTATTATTATTGAAATAATCCTTAGTGCTTGTATTCCATTTTTTAATTCGAAATTTTTTGTAGGCAAACATCAAGAGCATGATGCTTGCAAAAACCCAGACAATTGCAAGCTGAACCAAACCCTGAACACCAGAGAAATAGAAAATGACAATCGGAAGTGCAATGGCAATCCACACTCTTTTCATCATAAGGAAGTTGGGCTGTTTTACTTCAGTTATTGCTGTCATAGGTTCTTCCAAGTTTAGTTTCACTGAATCGAAGGCGCACGTATGCATCAGCTTATTCTGCCGATAAATCAGTGTGCTACGAGGTTTCGTTTGAAGTTACATTACGACTTGGAAACAGGGTCTAGCAAATCATTTGTACCGATCGATCGCTTTCTTTTGATAGCCTAGACCTATCATCAACAATATATTGATCAGTAATAACGATCGATCGTTTTTGCCTATCGATTTGAAAAGGAATGAAAATATTTAAGTGGTTTGACTTAGTGACTGATTTTAACCCACTGAAAACTAGTTAGTTAAACAGGATTGAAGGGCGATTTTCTTACTAAATATTGAGAATCCACTTTTGAAAATTGCACAGGTTTTGGGCTTTCATCCATGATTTTCTTGATGAGGACTGTTTTCTTAACAGGCTTGAGAATCGTTAAACCAATAGCTTTTAAACTTGCAACAAGTTCTTCAAGGTAAGGTATCCACTGTAACCAGCGGTATCGGCTATGTTCACTGGAACTTACCGTAAGTGGGGTTAAAGTAGCTGTAGAATGAACCTCAGTGAGAATCGGAAAGTTAACATTCACCGGAGTGAATATAGGAGTGATAGCCTCTGTTGGTTGAGCCACAATGATTCGTTTGCTCATGTTTGACCAACTGTATGCTTTTCCCAGTTGTGAAGCTTTGAAAGCAATGCCGTGATACTCGAACGAGAATCCACTCATTTTACCTGTTGAGGCTATGTTTGGATTTGCAGTTATATTTTGCTTTCGCAGTTCACCTACGAAGTCTTCGATAGTGATGGTATCGAAGAATGTGAGAACCGCATCTATCGCTTCCTGGATCGTTTCCTTAGGGACTTTAGCTTTTGTCCTATCCTTCATCATCTTTTCATTACGGGTGAGTTTCCTGTGCTTCTGAGTAGTTCTGGCAGGGGAAGGGCCAACAGTTTGGGTAAGATGGTGTGCTTTCTCAAGATCTTGGATTATACGGGTGCTTATCAGATTCTCGTTCCTACCGAGATAGAGTTGGCCATTTGCCAAAATATTTATACGAGAAGCAATGATGTGTATGTGTTGACCAGCTTCGTCATCGTGTAAGACATAACAACGGAGGTGAGTATCTGAGAAACCCATTCGCTTCATGTAATCGTCGGCTATAAGCCTCCATTGCTCAATAGTCAACGAATCACCTTTAGGGAGACGAAGGGAGTTATGCCATACAGGTTTCTCAATATATTCTCTCAGCTTCTGAGTTGCTGTGAACTCAGTTGCCAATTCATCGACAGTTGAGCCTAACAGGTTACCTCCTATCACTATGGGATCAACTTTATGATGGTTAGCAGGGGATAGAGCATAAGATATGACACCCCGGAAGTTCTTACCCCTTTTTATCCTATCCATACCTTTCATAGGATCATTACTTGTTGAAGTTCAGCAGAGCATCTCTTACATGCGACAGCTTTACTTTCAGTGCATTCACTTCATGTGAGAGTGGCTGGGCATCTGAACCACGACGATTGAGGAAAGATGTAAGGTCATTGAGCTTCTGCAATGAAGCCGTTAGTTGGTGCCAGGCTTCTTGGTTGAGTTCAGGGACTGATGGAGGGAGTTCCTGAAGAGCTGAGCTTCTCAGCCAACAGCTTCTGCTTAGCTGTCCTCTGAACTGGTTTACTTTGCTCAGCTCGACTTCGTTTAATCTGACTGTTACTGAGTATTTGCGAAGACGGTTAGGGGGGAATTTGTTAATAGAAGGATCATTGGTAAATGAAGACGGGAACTCATCATCGAAAATAATATTGTTTTTTTTCATATCAACTCCTTTTGATATATTCATTAATAGCATATCCATATGCTATCTATAATAAATAACATAAAGTTCAATTGCGTCAATGGGTTGGGTTAGTGTTTTTTGTATTGATCTTTCTTTTTCAACCGAAGGGCAGAAAAAGCAAGGCAACTGAGCATCGCTCAGTTAGCCCTTGCTTAATCATTTATTAAGGATATTGATTAAATCGGAAAATGAGCTAATATTATAGTTAATAATTACGAAAGGAGGTTTTATGACTACTTTAAAACTAAAAAAAATATTAAGACACTCAATGAATGATGATGCTACCAGTGATATCCAACTACAAAAATTAAAAGCTTATACAATGCAGCCGCTTACAGAGGAAGAAATCAATAATCTTATGGAGAAAGCAGTTGAAAAATATAACAGGGAAAATTCTAGAGATATTTTCAAAGATGACTACTAATAATGTGAATCATAAGATTTATTCTAAACTTGTAAAAACGAAAAATGATTATGTTGGTATGATTGCTTACTCTATATATAAAAGAGATAAATTGGCAAAGGTTAAAAAAGGTGAAGATGTTTCGACCTTTGTAGTATTAAAGGAAAGTTCAGTTGAATTAAAAAGATATCGAGAGGAAGCTCAGGAAGTATTTAATAATGCTTTAAAAGTTATAGTGGAAGAAAAAATAACAGAAAGAGAAGAAGAAATAAAAAATAACATTCTTCTTTTGGGAGGTGTTAAGCGAAGTAGATTTTGGATTTGGCACAATTCTGGAGCTGCTGGTGTTATTGGGAATATTTATACATTTCTGATTTCAGCACTAATTGTTTATATATTTAGTTCCAATGCAGGATGGAAGGCCGCAACCGATAGTGCACTCTCATTTTTCAAAAGCATTCTAAATGTCAATTAATATTAAATGGAATGATATAACATCATTCCATTTATTCAACTTCGAAACATTAACTATTTATGCAAAAATGGAGCGGATATCAAATTTAGATATTCATTTAATGTCACTGAATTCAATGTCCCACTTAACATTGCTCATATTGTTTTGATGGACTACTCTGTAAAAAAGCTGTTTCAACCCAACATAAAAATATTCCAACTCTCTTTTATTCTCTGCTCTAGATATCCAGTTTCTTGTAACCATAGTGAAATAATTTCTATGGGAATTAAAAAGTTTTTTATATTTTTTCCTTTTGAAACCATGAGTGGTTTCATCGTTTTCCTTTAATTCATTAAACTCATTAACTATTGCTTTTATCAGTGGCTGAACCTCAGTTAAATAATAATCCTTTGTAAATCCTTGATTATAAATATCAGGATTGTTCCAGAATTTATCGTCACCTTCATTCAATATTTTTTCACAATGATCGAGTATAAACTCTTCGGGTGACTTCTTACCGGGAAGAGATATTGTGCTCTTCCGTATATCACCCTGATGATCTCCATCATAGATACATATTGATTTAAGTGAAGTCTCAATTAAAAACGGATCGTCGAATATTGTCTTAAGATTATTGGCTCCTATCGAACAATCTACGAGGTGGAAACAATTTCTTATGGCTGCTAACTCTGGTTTTTTGGTTATCCAAAAATTGAATATTTCATTGAATAAATAGCGAGCTTCTGGATCTTCAGTAAAAACAGGGATTTTATTATTGATATATGTATCATCTCTGCTTTTATTTTGAAGAAACATTTTTATCTTTACATAATTAGGTTCTTCAAGGTTTATTATGTCGCTGTGATTATTAATTAGGTAAGTTATTTTTACTTTATTGTTTGATGCATATTTAAGTAATGATAGACTATGTGTTGTGAGGAAAATTTGAATTTTATATTCTTTAGCATAAGAGTTCATCTTTTCTAACAACTTAGTTTGAAGATAAGGATGTAGAGTTGCATCGAATTCATCTATAAGAAGAATGCTTTCTTTATCGTTTTTAGACTCTTCCAATGAATGATAATAATATTTTAAACTAACTAATGCCTTTAATATAATGAAGAGATTATCCTCGCCCGAAGATATTGTATTAGAATCAATATCTGGATTGTCGGTTTGGAAGTCTGGACCCGATTTGAAATCACTAAGGCTATTAGAGGCTATATTGTTTATCTTAAAACCTAAAAATTCCTGGTAAATTTCAGAAATCATATCGTTATATTCGTTGGGAAGATTAGACTTTTGTAAGGATATATCGGAGTCTTTGACTTCACCAATAGGAAACAATCTGGACAAGCCTAAATATATCACTGGTCTATGAGGAAGAGATTGCTTCGGTTTTCCTCTTGGATACATAGGCTTAAGTGCATACCTATGAGCAAGTTTCTCATCTTTGGAATTATGCTTTCTAAAATCTAAAACATCTGCATTTGAATAGATAACACTGTATAGTCTACCTTTGATCCCATCTGCTGGATCATTGTATGCTTTGGAATCTCTTACGATAGCCTCCATTTTTGGATTGGCTATTTTATTAATCTCTTTAATAATCCGTAAACACCTATTATCAGTATAAATATTAGATCTTGCAGTTGGCATCTGAAAAGCATTGCTGATTAATTGAAGTAATGTGGTCTTACAAGAACCATTGGTTCCTGAAATCACATTCAAGTTATCATCGAAAGAGAGTTTTATATCTTTTAGCTTTTTAAAACTAACGAAGTCAATTTCATCAATCATTTTGAATCTCGCAATTCATTTTAATTCAAGCTGCTTTTTTAGCATCCTGTTTTTTGCCCAGTTCGAGATCTGGGACCTCAAGATTTTTAGAAAAAATAATCACTTCAGAACCAACTCTTTTTGACTGAGCGGAATATTGAAGATCAAAATCAATTAAAGTTTGATTTTTATAAATTTCTTTAATCTCTTTTGTATTGTCATAGGTTGCAACCCAATGCAATACAGGCATCTTGATTAATTGGTTTTGAATATCAACATGGTCTTGATGTTCGTAGAAGTTTCTATATAACTCCTGTCCTTTCACATAGTAAGGTGGATCCAAATACATAAATGTATTTTCATGAGATTTAAGGCTTAAATTTATCAATAAATCCAGAGTATCTTCATTTTTAATAAAAATTCTGTCCTTATAGCCAGCTATCTTTTTTATTCTTTTTATTAAGTCTGGTTTATTAAATCTTACATCGAGTTTCCATTTCCCAGCTTGTTCTTTACCTCCAATCACTCCAGCATTTAAAATTCCAGAACGATTGGTTCTATTCATGAAAAATGCAGCAAAACCTAAATTCAGCCGGTTGTTATAGTTATTTGACCTTAAGATTTCTCTTTGCTGATACCAAGTTTCCATCGTGATTTCTGTGTTTTCAATCATGTCGCAGAATTCATCACAATTATTCAAAATTGAATGCCAGAAGGAATAGATTGCTGGATCATAGTCATTGATCGTGATCTTTCGCACATACTCTTGCATTAAAAGTTCAAGAGCTACACCAGCACCTCCAGCGAAAGGCTCAATGTAATGGCAATCTAAAAGCGAGTTATGTTTGATTACTTCCTTTAAATAATAAGAAAGTTTTCCTTTACCGCCTGGATATCTTAAAGGAGTGTAAAATGCCATAGTCTACCATGATCGTTTGAATTTTAAATTGTGGGAATTATAGCATATCTCTTAAAAGATAGCACTCTCGCTATATAAGCGAGAGTGTATTTCATTTCCATATTGCTGAGAATAAACAATGGAGATTATCAAAATGTGTATTTAATGAGCTTTTATCAGGTAGGGTTTCCTTATTATGCATATATTGTTGTAAGGAACCCTGACTTGAGGTGATGCTTGAAGAAACTGATTGAACAGAAGAAAGCTGACTGTTTGTTAGAAACCCTTTTTCTTTTAAATGATTGCTTACTGCGACAACTTTATCATGAAGACCTTGCTGTTGTTTTTTTAATACTATTTTGTTTTTATCAAGATAGCATATTAACGACAGCTCAAGGAAAACCCTAAATAATACAGAAATAGACATTGGACATTCATCGTGTCTAAGCTTGCCTTTTAATTCGTCATATATTTTTTTGCATTTCTTATTATCGATTACATATTTAATGTTGCTCTGAATTAAGTTATTACGGTTTGGATTATGCTTAGTAATTACATCCTCGGTGTCTTGAGAGGTATCTTTTCCATCATTGCCAGTTTTAATATCATCATCATTTTTATTTTCTTCAGGTCTTTCAGTTTGTGGATTGCCAGATGGACCCTCTTTATCTTCGGTAAGATCTTTTTCTTTATCAGAAGGATTGTTTTGAGTTGGTGAGGTTGTCACTTCAGGTTTGTAAGAGTTAGGATTAGATAATTCCCATAGTTTTTTTTGCTTACTTTCAGGCTTTGAAATACGAAGTTCTTCAATTACATCACGACGGTCTGATTTATGTCTAATTTTGTTTACTGTAAAGATTGGTCTGCCTTTGTCATCTAATTCTTGCATGGCACGAATTAACTTGGCTATTTCTGACACAAAACGTTCTTTAGGTTGATTGCAAAACAACTTTGCATCAATTACTTCCAAACCTAATTCGTTCCTGACATCAGGATCTCCTAACAAACGAGTGATATTAGTTAACCTTAAAAGACTAAATTTAGAAGATATTGTTATGTCAAAAGATTTTTCATTTTCTAAGAATTTTAAAAATTGGCTTCCAAATGATGTATTCCCATTTTTTGATTGATATCTTTCCTGTTCTTTGGTATCCCATCTGACACGGCCGACTCCATTATTCTGACCACTATGTTTTAATGTAACCCAATGCTCAAATTCTTCAGGGCTTTCAAAAACAACACAGTCAGCTTCTTTAGGTAGCAGTATGTTCGTTTGAATGATTTTCTTTATTTTAGATTTTATTTTTTCATTTTCAGTAAGGTCTGGCTCATGTAAAAGTTTCAGAGCAGTTAAACGGCGATTTCCTTCTGCGACCGTATAAGACTTATTATCTTCGGATATATCACTTTTATATACTATAAGTCTTTCAGATGGATCTAATCCGAACTCAGAAATATCTCTAGCTAAAGCCTCAATTTTGTCTGATTGTATTTCAACCATCAAGTTAATGGCTTCTCTTTGGCTCTCAACAATCCTTGGGAACCTCGGATTATCAAGATCCAGTAATAAGTTACTAATTAGTATAGTCTTGGGAGTCATAATCATCCTTGTTCTTTCTGTTTGATTTTTATGGTTTAATTTTTTTCATGACTAGAAATTATCGTGTGCCAAACTCATGTTTTTCTTATGCATATCATATAATTTACGATTTCCAAACACTGGTTTCAAATTTTTTTGAAATCATTTTGGCAAGCTTAGTTTCAAGTTGTTTAACTTCTTGATATTCATATCTTTATTGATCATGGCTTATTTTTGGTAGGTAGGCGGATTTTCCAAAGCCTATTCATTTAGCATCTGGGGGGGCATTTTTGGGGGCCTATATGAAAATAAAATACAAAAAATTACATATGGAACAATCATCTACCTACAAGGTTCGAATCCTGTAGGGGTGCCATTCTTTCTTCTTATACCCTCTCCTGAAGTCTACAAAACCCCAGCCAGTAAGAACCTCCCCACAAATCTTGTTATCTCAACGTCTACTACATCTATTGAAATCAACAATCACGTGGGGATAAATTTGGGGGTATAATTCTGTTCAATGAAATGACATACCCCCAAATGAAGCTCAATGCCCGCACAGTGGATACTTCAAAGGCCAAAGATAAAGCCTACAAGCTCTCTGACGGCGGCGGAGAACTGAGAGCGTTGTTGGTGGGTCATTGCGATGAGCATTAAAATCCGCCTAGCTGCGCTGGAGAAGATAGCAAAAGAGAAAGGTAACAAATCCTTGATGGTCCACAGCCACCCGTAAGAGCGGCCTATCAGCGTGAAGTTGGCACCCTTGACCATGATGACTACATAGGGGCCGCTAACCTGTGGAGCATTGAATTATTTGGCAAGCCGCTAGATCTAGTGGCTGAAGAGATTGCAGACGCTGAAGGTTTTTAACTGATATGGCACCCTTAAAAGAGATTGGCAAGCACTTGGTAGTTGGCGGTGATGACGTATTTTTGCTTAATAAATAGAAGTGTTAAATGAATCCTCATATAACAGGATGATATCCATGCGAACAGACTTAGAATACATAAAGGGAATGCTAACTGTTTTTCTCGATTCAGAGAGCGCATTCATTTCAACGGAAGATCTAAGTGCTCAAGGCTTTGACATTGGTTCTGAGAAGGGGATGTTTCATTACTTGCAGTTGATCGAGCAAGGATTTGTAAGCAATCGCAGCATGGAAACACATAATCCAGAAAACCTTGGTTACGTATATGTCCTTGGAGGAATGATGCCGATTGACGTTGACATTAGGCTGACAACGCAAGGGCATGACTTCGCAACGGCACTTGAAAGCAAAGATGTGTTCGACAGGCTCAAAGAAATAAGTAACGAACCAATCACAGTAATCAAAGAAGTTGGCGTTGAACTACTAAAATCTTATGCCAAAAAGAAATTTGGATTAGCTGAGTAACCGCCTTTGGGCGATTTTTTTATTGGAGCCACCATGACCGACACTCACCGCATCAAAGTTAAAATAAAGTCAGCTAAAACCCTGTTGGCCAGATGAACCGCTCATAACTCGAGAGCGTGAACGACTTCATCGGCATTGCTCAGGAAGATGGCGCTTGGGTATGCCTCGCGCCAGATTACGCGCTCCAGTTGGAGCATGTATCAGTTGAAAACATTGCTTATCAAACAGTTAGTTGCGAGATCATCTAACAGGATTCCATCGACAAATTAGATGGAAATGATGTGTTGCGCGTGAGCTGTTTTGGCAAGCAACCCAAATATTTCATAACCCACATCAACTTGGTGTGGGTCCAGTTTTTCTCCATCTAATGCAGAAACGTAAATAACCCCATTGTTTCCCATCAATAACTTAAGCAATGTGGCGTTCTTATCTTCAAGTTTGTAATTAAAATTCATGCGAACAAACAATTTTTTTCCAGAGAATATAAGGTTTCGCTCGGTCGTAAGCGATAGCTTAAAATCTTTAAAAGAAATTTTCACTTCATCTTCCAATAGTTCGATCTCAAAGAGCTTCCGTAGTATACCTCTTTTATTATATGCCTCCTTTATTTCAACAATCGTTGTGCTGTAAGCATGGAGTAAATTTTCTTTATCTATGTCAATAGCATTTGAAATGGTATGTAAATCAAATTCCGGCATTGAATCCTCCTTGCAATAATTTTGGCACTCTCCGACAAACAAAAAGATGATCTGTCGCGAGTATCTCATCGATTTGAGCGTTAGGTAAGCGGACATTCGGGCAAGGTAAAGTTAAAAGACTGCAATCCGTACCAAGTTTGAATACCTGTCAAAACCTGACATCTAGGACAGAATCGCCGAAGTGAAAGCTGATCGCAATGGTCAGTTGTAGATTGACGCTACCAGCCACATTTAGCATAAAGAACGCATGAACGTTCACAGTAAACAGGCGGGTGCGAAATGATTCACTGACAGACGATTGCAATGACGCTGATACAGATTGCTCGCCAGAAAGGTGAGCCACTGGACATGCATACGCTTATACTATCCGCAGCGAAGTACCATAGCGTTTCAGAAAAAAGAGCGCCATCGACAGAGGATGATCTCTCCTGATTATAGATGGAAGTAGCCAGCAGGTAAGAGATAACGTCACACATTCATGAAATATACATGTGTATATTTAGCCTTTATGTGACGATTCGGTATCATCCCCCTATATTCATGTACCATTTGTGTACGTGTACCGGCGAGAGAGACTTGAACCGCCACGGGTTTAACAGACACCTCCGAGTCATTTAATATGACTTAAAAGAGAGGTACCTATGAGCGGTAAAAGTTATCCCGAAGAGTTCAAAATGAAGCGGTCAAACAGGTTATTGATCGCGGCCATTCTATCGCAAGCGTCGCCACCCGTCTTGATATCACCACGCACAGCCTCTATGCCCGGGTAAAAAAGTTTGGCCCTGATTCATCAGCCACTAAAACGCAGCCCGATGCCCAGTCTGGGATCCGGCTACTTCAGAAAGAACTGAAGCAGGTTACTGACGAGAGAGACATCTAAAAAAAGCCGCGGCATACTTCGCAAAACTGTCCGACTGAGGTACGCCTTTATCCGTGACAACGGCCATTGCTGGCCTGTGCGTCTGCTCTGCCGGGTTCTGGATGTTCATCCGGGTGGATTTTATGTCTGGCTTCAGGAGCCACATTCACAACGTCACCAGACAGACCAGATGCTGGCCGGGCAGATCAAAAAGTTCTGGCTTGAGTCAGGCTGTGTCTATGGTTATCGCAAGATCCATCTCGATCTGCGTTATACCGGGCTACAGTGCGGATTGAACAGGGTCTGGCGGCTGATGAGGCGTGCCGGAATAAAGGCTCAGATCGGGTACCGGAGCGCACGGGCACGGTGAGACCAGCATCGTGGCACCCAACAGGCTCCAGCGGCAGTTCAATCCGAACGCACCGGATGAGCGTTGGGTGACAGACATAATCTACATCCGGACCCATGAACGCTGGCTGTATCTTGCCGTGGTGGTTGATCTGTTTTCCCGAAAAGTTATCGGCTGGTCAATGCAACCCTGGATAACAAAAGATATTGTCCTGAACGCATTACTGATGGAGGTATGGCGGCGTAATCCTCATAAACAGGTACTGGTTCACTCTGATCAGGGCAGTCAATACATGAGTGGCAGTCGTTCCTGAAATCACACAGTCTGGAAGGCAGCACGATTCGTCGTGGTAACTGCCACGACAATGCGGTTGCGGAAAGCTTTTTCCAGCTACTGAAACGCGAACAGATAAAGAAAAAGATCTACGGAACGAGGGAAGAAGCCCGCAGCGATGTTTTTGATTATATCGAAATGTTTTATAACTGTAGGCGTCAGCATAGTTCAAGTAACCATATGCTACTGGCTGAATATGAAAACCTGTATTATCAATGGCTCAGAAGTGTCTGGATTATCCGTGGAGATTCATAAACAGACAATGGTGAAATCTAACCTGATCGGGAAGAGGCTTGCTCTGTCACCGTTTCTCAGTACGCAACTGACACCTGATAAGTGAGCAATAAGACAGTATTCGCAATGATCTATGATTGCCAGGGTTTGGTACGAGACTCACACAATCAGAATCTGAACAGTACGGTCTGACGCTGGTCGCTCAGCTCTCCCTCTATGATGTACCCACCAAGGGATATTAAACCTGTTTGCTTTTTTTGTGATACCAGACAGGTGGCGTATCATCGGCTGAAAATAACCGCATAAAGAAGAGGGATTTGATATGCCGGTACACAACAATTACCCAGGCATAACGCCTGACCCAGATGGTTTTCATTCCATTAACAAGGGAAAACGCTGATGGCACGCGAAGGCTACTATCTGTTTCAGGGTGACGGAACCACATGCGGCGGAAAAATAACGGAAGGGGCAGAGGACACCCTGTTTAACGGCAGAGCACTGGCGCTGGAAGGGCACGCGGTAACATGCGGTAAACATCCGGGAAAGTTCCGTATTTGTGGCGGCATGGGAGATACGCATGAAACAGAAGGCGTAATCCGCCAGTGGGCTGGCTCCCTGGACAGTTACAGTTCTTGTCCCTGTAAATCGCGGTTTATCCCTCTGGATCATGAGAACACCTACGAATACAACTGTAATGCGGGTCTGGCGGCAGAGAGGGCCAGAACCGCAGAACCAGGAACGGCGCAGGAAGAACAGCCTGCACAACACGCCCGGACAGTAAAGACACCGCAGCCAGAGAAGAAACCGGGCATCGATGCCGGATTTGTCATTCTGCCTTACGGTGGAACGACCGATGCCTGGCAACGTCTGCTTTTTACTGAAAATCCGCCAGCAGGCGCGAGAGAACTGTTCGCCGGGCTGAACGGGGCGGATGAAAGATACAGAGCCGGCTCTATCATGCTGGTGGTTGATCCAGATAAACAGGATGAAGAGCAGATCGCCCACCTGAAAGCGGCTAAGGCGCGGGTTGATGCGGCACTGGCTCCTCTGTCCATCAGGCAGGCCAATTTTCTCTATCAACACCGCGATACAGTCGCCATGTTTGCCGCCATCAGCAGCACCGCCAGTGATGCCGCCGGGTACGCCGGACAGGTTACAGAAGCGGCAAAAGGCTATTTCGGACGTATCGAAAAGATACTGTCGCAGATCCAGCAAGCCTACCAGAGCCAGTACATCACGCGCGGCACACTGATCGGCGAACAGTTTTTTGTTGAGCGCCAGCGTCTGCTCGGCCAGCTCGACAGCGTGCTCAAAATGTTCATGAAACAGCGCTTCATGTTTACGGAGTACACTGACCTGAAAAGCACCCTTGGCCTCTCATCCAAATCCATAACGCATCGCTGGAACGAAACAGGTGTCGGTGACATTGAAGGATATGCCACGCACATTGAGAAAATGGCGAAATACGTAAAGCTGATGGAAAGTGCCGGAAAGGTCGGCATCTGGCTTTCCGCCTTTGATACGGCAGCGCAAATCACCGAGGCCTGCACGACCGGACGGGAGTGTGAAAAAACCGCTTTCACCTCCGTCGGTGAGTTTTCAGGCAGTCTGATCGGGGGAGCGATAGCGGGAAAAATTGCAGGTACAGCCGCAGCAAATACCGTCTGTGCGATTGTGCTGGGGGCAGCGACGATAGAAGCCGGAGGTGCAGGTGCACTGCTTTGCACGCTCGGCGTAAACGGTGCTATCGCATACGGAAGCGACAAAGCAACATCTGCGTTCGGTGGCTTCCTTGGTGAATCGCTATACGAGGTTACAGGCAATGACCATTAACGACCTGCTTAGCGCTAAGGCAACAGTAATTATTGGAGTACTTGCTTTCGGCTTTGGTATAGCCAGCATCATAGCCTCAGCTCTTAATAGAAAAAGATTTAAAGAAATCTGCATCCTGTACAAAGAAAGATACGGTAGCCTGCCTGATGCGGTAGTGCTGCTTGAGAATGTCAACACGCTTTATGTCAAAGTGGCATACAGTACAAAGGTAAGTTTTATATATATGCCGCTGTTGTGGAATAAAAGCTCAATCCTGACCAAAAATGATGACAAGGACTTTATTCGCGGGCTACCGAAACGGCTTATTGGCCCTTTCTACGTGGAGATATACCTGGCGGTTGTCAGTTTGCTATTTTTTATTATTGGCGGGCTACAAATGTTGGTGGTAAAGCATCACTTAATATAGACAGGTTTATCATAACACCCGTTGCCAGAACGCCAGCTAACTACTGGCGGCGTTACTGGTATAAGGCGTGTAAAATACCGAGCTTAACACGCCACAACGTACTGAAATCTGGTGCGTTGTCGTTCTCATGGGGGAGCAGAGAATTTCTTATAAGCTATCAGCTCCTGACAACAGAGCAGATTGAAAGTGGAGGGTTATAAACCAGATGTTTATCATCATATCCTGAATCTCATTTATTGAGTAAATCTTTACGCTCCATCTAATTGAGCCTTTTTCTGACTGGCCTCACACATCAGGCAGACTGGACCATTTTCTGAATGCGAAGAAGTATAGAGAGAAGTAATGGATTACAGGAATTGAAAGAATGATAGCCATAGACCAGCCAAATCCGGCTTTGCTTTTCATTCGATAGCATGGGAAGAATGTAATAACCCTCATTATCAGAAATATCGCTTTATGAGTCTCGCCCCTTTCATCTTTGTTTATCGTTTTGCAAAGCACACTCAGGTAGTTTTTTTATAGCTAGTTATGCTTGCTGGAATATTATTACCTTTGAAACTCATGGTATGCGTTGCCAGTTATGACAATCACTAACCGCCACATGACTAAAGCAGCATTCCACCTTTACCATCCCGAATGATGAGCGACTGACCAGAAGCGAGAGTCGCGTCCCGCTGTAGCCACATCCTGGCTGCTGGCTCACAGATTTATTCCCATCGGCCTGGATTTAACAAAAACTGGCACTGAATTTACCCGCGATCACCCCCGCAAGGCACACTCTCTACTCTCCACCCCTGGCGGAAAACAGTTTAACAATCCTGAACAGTAAGCTCGAAAAACAGACAGATGAAGGTTGTCGCTAATCCGAATTTATGGATAATACGCACATCGTTTACCTAAATTAACAACATTTACAATTAGTTTACGCGACAGGGACTGTCTTATGGGTTTTCAGTACAAACATTTACCACTCTATATTCCTCTGCTGGCCTGTACTTTTTTCACCGTCAGGGTCAATGCCGCCGATGCGCTTCCCGATGGAAATGAACAGATCCGCCAGCAGCAACAGCGCCAGCAGGCGCTGGAGCGGCAAATTGAACCTCAGGCACCCGATGTGCGGCTCTCGCCGCCGGCTTCCAGCTTCGGCCGCATCAATTTTCCCGCTGAAAAACCCTGCTTTCCTGTCTCGCGCGTTGAGTTGCAGGGACAGCAGGCGCTGCCGCACTGGCTGCCACTAAGCCGTCTCGCCAGCCAGGCGCAGGGAAAGTGTCTGGGGGCGCAGGGCATTAACCTGCTGATGAGCACCCTGCAAAACCGGCTGGTGGATCACGGCTATGTCACCACCCGCGTACTGGCCCCTTCGCAGAATCTCAACAGCGGTACGCTGCGACTGCTGATCCTGCCCGGCTACGTGCGGGAGGCGAAGCTGACACCGGAGAGCGATCACCATCTCTGGCTCTATAGCGCCTTTCCCGCGCATGCGGGCAATCTGCTTGATTTACGCGATATTGAACAGGGACTGGAAAACCTGCAACGACTGCCGACCGTGCAGGCGGATATGTCGGTGGTGCCCGGCGACCAGCCCGGCGAGAGTGATATTCAGGTGCGCTGGCAGCAGAAGAAAATGTGGCGCGTCGGCCTCTCGCTGGACGATTCAGGTACCCGCAGCACCGGCCGTTATCTGGGCGGCGTCACGCTCTCGCTCGACAACCCGTTTGCGCTGAGCGATCTCTTTTATCTGTCGGCCACCCACGATCTGCAAGATCAGGGCGGCAAGGGCAGCAAAAACTACACCGCCCACTATTCGGTGCCGTTCGGCTACTGGATGTTCTCGGCGACAGGCAGCGACTACGACTATCACCAGGCGGTCGCTGGCGCCAATCAGGACTACCGCTACAGCGGGAAAAGCAAAAGTCTCGATCTGCAACTCAGCCGCGTGCTGCATCGCAACGGCTCGCAGAAAACCTCACTGACCTATGATGTGCTGACGCGCGAGACCCGTAACTATATCAACGATACCGAAGTACAGGTGCAGCACCGTCAGACCGCCGCCTGGCGTATCGGCCTGCAACACCGTCACTATATTCGCCAGGCCACGCTGGATGCGGGCATCAGCTACCAGCGCGGCACGCGCTGGTTCGGGGCACAGCCTGCGCCGGAGGAGTATTTTGGCGAGGCGACGGCGCTGAGCAAAATCGTACAGCTCAACGCACAGTTCAATCTGCCGTTCAGCCTCGCCGATCAGCATTTTCGTTACAACATACAATATATGCGCCAAATGAGCAGCACACCGCTCACGCCGCAGGAGCAGTTTTCTATCGGTAACCGCTGGACGGTGCGCGGCTTCGACGGCGAGCGCACGCTCAACGCCAGCCGCGGCTGGTTTGTGCGCAACGACATTGCCTGGAGCACGCCGCTGCCAGCGCAGGAGTTCTATCTTGGCGCGGACTATGGCGAGGTGGGCGGCGCAGGCAGCGAGCTGCTGACCGGCCAGCATCTGGCGGGCGGCGTGGCGGGGCTGCGCGGCCAGGCTTTTAATACCGGCTATGACCTGTTTATCGGCACGCCGTTGTCGAAACCGGATGGCCTGCGCACCAGCTCCGTCACGCTCGGCTTCAACCTCAACTGGAGCTGCTGAGGATGCGCGCGGGCAAATATGAGATTAAAGCGCCGCTGATCCTCGGCGGCGAAGAGAGCGAAGCGGAGGTATTGGGTGCTACCGTCTGGCTCTGGATGCACTCGCCGCTGCATCGCGACGCCCCGCTGCACGCGCTGCCGACGCTGCTGCTGCCGATCATCAAACAGCAGCAGTACATACTGGTCGCCGAAGCGGGCGAGCCGGTTTTTTTCTTTAGCTGGGCCTGGCTGAATGAGGAGGCTGAAGCGCGCTATCTCACGCTCCCCGCCATCCAGTTTCCGCCCGAAGCGTGGAACAGCGGCGAGCGCATGTGGTGCTGCGACTGGATCGCGCCCTTTGGTCATACTGCGGCGATGAGCCGGCTGGTGCGCCGCGATCTCTTTCCGCACGCCTGCTGGCGGGCGTTAGACCACCGCGGCGAGCAGCGCGGCAAGCGCGTGTTAAATTTTCATGGCAGTTGCGTCAGCCACGAGGCGGCAAAAAACTGGCGGCAACAGCATCCGCTGGCCGTGGCGTTACCGCAAATCTGATAGGGACATTAGATGAACAGAAATCTCTACCGCATTATTTTCAACAAAGCACGCGGCATGCTGATGGTGGTGGCCGATATTGCCCGTTCAGGTCGCGGCGGTAGCGCGCGCTCATCAGGTGTGGGTCGCACGCTCAGCAGATTTATCGGCAGAGTAGGGGCGCTGAGTTTCAGCCTCTGGCTGGCGATGGGCGTTGTCCAGCCCGCCAGCGCCGCGATTGTCGCAGACGCGCAGGCCCCCGGCGGTCAGCAGCCCACCATTATCAACAGCGCCAACGGCACGCCACAGGTCAATATCCAGACGCCGTCCGCGGGCGGCGTCTCGCGCAACAGCTACAGCCAGTTCGATGTCGGACAGCAGGGCGCCATTCTCAATAACTCGCATAAAAACACCCAGACTGAACTGGGCGGCATGGTGAGCGGCAATCCCTGGCTCGCCAGGGGCGAAGCCAAAGTCATTCTTAACGAGGTCAACTCGCGCGACCCCAGCCGACTGAACGGTTTCGTTGAAGTGGCGGGGCAAAAAGCGCAGGTGGTGATCGCCAACCCATCCGGCATCACCTGTAACGGCTGCGGATTTATCAACGCCAACCGCGCCACGCTCACCACCGGTCAGGCGCAGATGAATAACGGCAATCTCACCGGCTTTAACGTTGAGCGCGGCGAGGTGGCGGTCGAAGGCGCGGGGCTGGACAGCTCGCGCCAGGATTACACCGACATTATCGCCCGTTCAGTCAGGGTCAACGCCAGAGTCTGGGCCAACGATCTGAAGGTCACTACCGGACGTAACCAGGTGGATGCCGCGCATCAGCAGGTCACGAAGCAGGACGACGATCCCGCTTCACGTCCGCAGGTATCGCTGGATGTCTCCAGCCTCGGCGGCATGTACGCTGGCAAAATCCGGCTGATCGGCACCGAAGCGGGCGTCGGTGTGCGTAACGCGGGCACTATCGGCGCAGAGGCCGGTACCGTCGCTGTCAGCGCCGACGGTACTTTAACCGTCGCTGCCGAAGGGCGCATCGAAAACAGCGGACGCATAGAGAGCAGCCACGATATGCAGGTCGCCGCCAGAGAGGGCCTCAGCAACAGCGGCGTGCTTTCCTCCGGCGGCAGCGCCTCGGTGAGCAGCGCGGCGGAGGTGCAAAACAGCGGCTCTGTGGTGGCGCGCAACAACGTTACGCTTCAGGCGGACACGCTCAACAGCACAACATCGGGCATCCTCGCCGCGGGCGTACAGGCTGACGGCAGGCCCGGCGAGTCAGGCGATCTGACGCTGACGACCACGGGAAAACTGACCGCGCAGGGGCAAAACCTGGCGGGTGGCAGCCTGAGCGCTCGCGGGCAGCGTCTTGATCTCAGCAACAGCCGCACTCAGGCTAAAAACCTGACCCTTGAGGCCAGCGACGGCGACATCGTAACGCGCAGTGGCACCCTTGACGCGCGGCAGCAGCTTACCGCCCACACCGGCAAAATGCTGGATAACGACGGCGGCGCGCTGACCGCCAGCAAACTTGATCTCCAGGCGCACGATCTCTCCAGCCAGCAGGGCGTGATAATGCAGAGTGGCGGCGACGATCTCTCGCTGACGCTGCCGGGCAGCCTGAACAACCGCGGCGGCCATATCGTCAGCAACAGCGGCAACCTGAACCTGAACGCCGATACGCTCGATAACCAGTCCGGTGAGATTAGCCATGCCGGCAGCGGCACGCTGGCCATTGACGCGCGCAGCCTGGCGGGCAGCAGCGGCAGGCTGCTTTCCAGCGGTCAGCTCCGCCTGCGTGGCGGCGAGTTCAGCCTCGATCAGGGCACCACCTCCGCACAGCAGATTGACGCCGACGTCGACACGCTCTCGAATCAGCAGGGCCAGCTGGTGCAGAACGGCAGCGACGGGATGCGGCTGCACACCCGCGGCGCTCTGAATAATCAGGGCGGACAGCTGGCAGCCAACGGCAATATTGATCTCAGGGCCGCGGCGCTGGATAACCGCTCTGGTGCCGTCATCGCCGCACAGCAGGGCAGCCTGACAGCGCAGGTCAGCGGCGCGGTCGATAACCGCCAGGGGGAACTGGCGGCCAGCCGTGACCTCCAGCTGAGTGCCGATCGGCTGGATAACCAGCAGGGTCGCGCCTCGGCCGCCACAGGTAACGCCAGCCTCGCCACACGACAGGCGCTGGCGAACCAGGCGGGCCGTATTGAGGCGAAAGGGGATCTGACCCTCAGCGCTGCCGGGCTGGAAAATCAGGGTGGCACGCTGCTGGGCGATAATCTCCGGCTGGGGCTGGGCGAGAATGCGCTGGATAATCAGAACGGCGTTATCGCCGCGTCAGGCGGGCTGCGCAGCGACAGCGGTGCACTCAGCAACGACGGCGGACTGCTGCAATCGGGCGGCGACCTGCTGCTCGACACGCACGGCGCGCGCCTGAGCAATCAGCTGAGCGGCGACACGGGCGGCATACTCAGTTCCGGTGCGCTGACGCTGCGCAGTGGTGAGCTGGATAATCGGCAGGGCGTGCTGGTGAGCGGTGGCGACGCGCAGCTCACCACCCAGGCGCTGAACAACAGCGGCGGTACGCTGGTGGGCAAACAGCGGTTGCAGATTGAGAGCGACGGCGCGCTGACTAACGACGCGGGTCTGTTGCAGTCAGGCGGTGACGCCCTTATCGACACGCATGGCTATGGACTCAGCAACCGTGACAGCGGCAGCCAGGGCGGCATCAGCACGCTGGGCGCGCTTACGCTTAACGCGGGGGCGGTCGACAACCAGCAGGGCTTTATCGCCAGCCAGGGCGATCTTCTGCTTCAGGGCGCCGGGCTGGATAATCAGCGTGGAACGCTGGCGTCGCAGGCGGGGCTTTCCGCCAGCGCGGACGCTATCAACAACCAGAGCGGGACAATCAGAGCGGGCCAGGGGCTGAGCCTGAGTGTCGCGCAGCAGCTGGATAATCAGGCTGGCGTCATCGGTGCAGGCCAGGCGCTGCGCGTCACGGCCGCCGCGATGCTGAACGGCCTGGGCAGGCTGGCGAGCGGTGAAACCGGTCGTCTGGATGTCGATGCACTGGACAACCGCAACGGCCAGCTGGCGGCCCAGCAGGCGCTGACGCTGCGCGGCGACACACTGAACAACAGCGACGGCGGTCTGATCCAGAGCGGCGAACAGCTTGATATTGGCGTCAACACACTGCTTAACCAGAACAGCGGCGAAAAAGGCGGGCTGACCAGCCAGGGCGACATGCTGATCCGCGCCGGACAGATGGACAATACGCAGGGCCTGACCCTGAGCGGAAAAGGCTTGCAGCTGACGGCGGGCAGCCTGAATAATAGTGCGGGCACGCTGGTGGCACAAAACCAGCTCAGTCTCGACCTTGCCCCGGCGCAGAACGCGCTGCGGCTGAACGCCATCCTGCCGCAGAACCTGCTGCGCCTCGCCACACAATCCGCGCTGGACAACCGGGCAGGTCTGCTGCAGGGCGGTAGCGTGCTGCTCGACAACCACGGCCAGCGGGTCGACAACCAAAACGGCACCCTCTATAGCCTGGGCGATTTCAGCCTGCACAGTGGCGAGATTAACAATCAGGGCGGTACCCTGGGCGCGAAGGGCAACCTAACTCTGCAAAGCGGCGAACTGGATAACCGCAGCGGCGGCCGGGTGGTGAGCGAGCAGGCGGCCAGCCTCACCACCTCCCAGCTGGACAACCAGGGCGGACAGGTCCAGAGCATCGGCGATCTGCTGCTGTCGAGCGCACAGGGTGTTATCGACAACGCCAGCGGACTGATCCGCAGCGGCGCGAACGTCGTGATCAACGCGCTCCAGCTCAACAATCAGGATACGCAGGGCGCGCAGCAGGGTATCGAAGCCGCGACCCTCAACATCAACAGCGACAGCATCTCGAACCAGCGCGGCACCCTGCTGGCCGACCGGCAGCTGACCCTCAACAGCCAGGGTGGCGTTGACAACAGTCAGGGCGAGATGGCTGCTGGTGAAGACCTGACGCTACAGGGCGACGGCCTGGCGCTTACCAACAGCGCGGGCGTACTCAAAGCAGGTCGATCGCTGGCGATCCGCGCCGATCGCGTGGGCGGCGACGGCCAGATCCTCTCGCGCGGCGATATTACGCTGGTGAGCCAGCAGAGCCTCAACAACAGCGGCGAGATAATCGCCAACGGCAACTTCAACTTCACCACGCCGGGCGACGTCGTCAACAGCGGCAAACTGCTGGCGGGCGGTAAGCTGGACCTGCGCGCCAGCAATCTGATGAACGCAGCCAGCGGTGAAATCAATGCCGGACAGGACTGGCTGACGCTGAACGGAGAGCTGACCAACTCTGGCCTGATTGACGGCAAACAGACGCTGCTCAGAGCCGATACCTTAACCAATATCGGCAGCGGCCGGATCTACGGCGACACGATTGGCGTACAGGCCGGCACCTTTAATAATCTGGCGGAAAACGTCACCGCCGCCACGCTGGCGGGGCGCGAGCGGGTCGATATCGGCGTCCAGACGCTGAACAACCGCGATCACGGCCTGATCTACAGCGCGGGCGATATGGTGCTGGGAGGCGAGCTGGATGCTGACGGGCTGGCAACCGGCAAAGCGGGTGTCATCAATAACCACAGCGCCACCATCGAGTCCGCTGGCGATATGCAGATCACCGTCGGGCAGCTCAATAACGTCAACGACCATTTCAGCACCGGACTGGTCACCGTCTCGACCGAGGCGATCACCGAGTATCAGCATAAGGGCGACACCGTCCGCTGGAAAGCGGGCGAACCGGGCGTCTTTGTCGACAAAAACTCCGCCGACTCGCTGCGCAATCTCAACACGCCGGGCAACACCGGCAGTAATAACGACGACTTCAACCAGTATGACTACACCCGTACGGTGCAGGAGACGCAGATTGCTGAAAGCGATCCGGCGAAGATCATCGCGGGCGGCAATATGACGGTGAACGCCGACAAGGTGTTCAACGATAAAAGCCAGATGGTGGCGGGCAATACGCTGACCATGAACGCGGGCGAGGTCGATAACGTCGAGGTGGCGGGGCAGCGCATCACCAACGACGTCGGGAGCACCACCCATTACTACCGCATCCGCCATAAAGGCGGCGACAGCCAGGGCAAAAAAGGCTCAGCCTACACGCCACCAGATGTGATTGAGACCATTGCGCTGAAGCCGAGCCAGCTGGTCGATCACGGTGAGCTGAGCGGCAACCCTATCGCTCTTGCACCGCAGAGCAGCGAGGGAACCGATGCCACCATTGGCCGCGCGGGCGGCGTTAACGCCACCGTGTCGGGCAGCGCGCTTGCGCCTGGCTGGCAGCATGTCGACACCGGTACAGTGCCGGGCATTACCGCCGCCGTGCTGAAGCCGGGGCAGCGCTTCGAAGTGCCGAGCAGCGTCACGCCGCAACAGGGTGAAGCGGCGCGCGTGGTGCGCATCGTCGGGCCGGATACCCGCCTGCCGGACAACAGTCTGTTCAAAACCAACCCGTCGCCCGGCGGCAAATATCTGATAGAGACCGATCCGCGCTTTACTCAGGAGAAGCAGTGGCTGAGCAGCGACTATATGCAGGACGCTCTGACCCAGAACAGCGATAACGTCCTGAAGCGCCTCGGCGACGGCTATTACGAGCAGCGCCTGATCCGCGAACAGGTGATCAACCTGACGGGGCAGCGTTATCTGACGGGATTCAGCAACGACGAAGATCAGTATAAGGCGCTGATGAATAACGCCATCGCCTTCAGCCAGCAGTACAACCTTACGCTCGGCGTCGCGCTGACGCCGGAACAGATGGCGCTGCTGACCAAAGATATTGTCTGGCTGGTCAACGCCCAGGTGACGCTACCGGATGGTTCCAGCCAGACGGTGCTGGTTCCGCAGGTCTATGCGCGCGTGCAGCCGGGCGACGTGGACGGCAGCGGCGCGCTGATTGCCGGTCGCAACCTCAACCTGAACCTCGGCGGCGGGCTGTTCAACAGCGGCACGCTGGCCGGACGCGAAGTGGTGAAACTGAGCGCCGACAATATCACTAACCTGGCGGGCAGCATCAAAGGCGCCAGTGTCGATCTCAACGCCCGCACCGATATTAATAACATCGGCGGCGTGATCCAGGGGACAGACACCTTGCTGGCCTCTGCCGGCCGGGATATTAATGCCATCAGCACCACGCGCAGCGTGAGCAGCCAGAACGGTGACAACCGGTTCGCCCGGACAACCGTGGATAGCGTCGCGGGTATGTACGTGCAGGGCGATGATGGCCGGCTGATATTGCAGGCCGGACGCGATATTAACCTGACGGCGGCGCAGGTGGTTAACAGTGGCGAAAACAGCCAGACGGTGCTGCATGCGGGCCGCGACCTCAGCCTCAACACCGTCACCACCGCCAGCCGCGACGATATTGTCTGGGACGGCGACAATAGCCTGAAGCAGGGTAATACCCAGGAGGTCGGCAGCGAAGTGGTGGGCAAAGGCGACGTCTCACTGCTGGCAGGCAACGATCTCAACGCGCGTGCTGCCACGCTGTCGGCTGATGTCGCGCTGGCGCTCACCGCCGGACATGATGTGACGCTGACCAATGGCGAGAACACCCAGGATCTCGACGAGCGGCATAAGGTGACGGGCAGCAGCGGCTGGCTCTCGAAGAGCACGACCACCACACGCGATCAGATTGCGCGTCAGACGGCGCAGGGTAGCTCGCTGAGCGGCGATAGTGTCACGGTGGCAGCAGGCAACGACCTGCGCGTGCAGGGCAGCCAGATCGCGGGCACGCAGGATGTCGCGCTTCAGGCGGGTAACGACCTCAGCGTCACCGGGGCGACAGAGCGCAACAGCGAACAGCATCTGTCGCAGGAGAAAAAGAGCGGGCTTTCCGGCACCGGTGGTATCGGCTTCAGTTACGGCACGCAGAGCCTGAAAACCACCGACACCGCGCAGGATCTGACCAACCAGGGCAGCACCGTCGGCAGCGTTAACGGCAGCGTGTCGCTGACGGCGGGCAACCGCCTCGATGTAAACGGCTCCGAGCTGATCGCCGGTAAAAACCTGACGCTGGATGGCCGCGAGGTGAGCATCACCGCCGCGGAGAACCAGAGCAGCCAGACGCACAAGGTTGAGCAGAAAACCTCCGGCCTGACGCTGGCGCTCTCCGGCACGGTGGGCAGCGCGCTGAATACGGCGGCGCAGACGGTGCAGGAGGCGAAGTCGGCCGACAGCGGACGGCTGGCGGCGCTCCAGGGCACCAAAGCGGCTCTCAGCGGCGTGCAGGCGACCCAGGCCGCGCGCCTCTCTGCGGCGCAGGGCAACAGCCCGGATAATAACAACACCGTCGGCGTCAGCCTCTCTTACGGCAGCCAGTCCTCCACCTCCACTCAGCGCAGCGAGCAGCGTACCGCCCGGGGCAGCAGCCTCACGGCGGGCGACAACCTGAGCGTGGTGGCGCGCGGCAGCGGCGTCAAAGGAGAGGGCGGCGACCTCACCGTGCAGGGCAGCCAGCTCCAGGCCGGTAAGGATCTGCTGCTGTCGGCGAACCGGGATCTGAACCTGCTGTCGGCGGCGAACACCTCGTCGCTGGAGGGGAAAAACGAGAGCCACGGCGGCACGGTGGGTGTGGGCATCGGCGCGGGCCAGGGCGGCGTGGGGATCAGCGTTTCCGCCAGCGTCAATAAGGCGAAGGGCAGCGAGCAGGGCAGCGGCCTGACGCACACCGAAACGCAGGTGAGCGCGGGCAACCAGGTGACGA